>NZ_JBQERM010000004.1:0-291250 GCF_056535045.1 Ruegeria sp. O6
CGCCGATCCTGATCGTATCGCTGGTGAAACGGCCAACCGAGACCAGCGGCACACCTGCCTGACCCGCCGCGATCATCAACGCCTCGGCCTGATCAAAGTTGCACGCGACCAAGGTCGCCGATATCGGCCGCCACTATGTGGTCAGCGCAGTGGTCGGCAACACCGCCCTCAAGGTCGTGACCGAACACAGTGTACCGGAACCGGGATCACAGGTCTTTTTGCAATTCAAACCCGAACAATCCCGCGTCTACCGCGACGGCTGGATTGCAACTCAGGAGCGGGCGCAATGAGAACGGAAAACCAAAAAGCATGGTTCTTTGTCCTGCCCGTTCTTGCACTGGTGGCGTTCAACGCGCTGGTGCCCATGATGACGGTGGTCAACTACTCGGTGCAGGAAACCTTCGGCAACAACCAGTTCTTCTGGGAAGGTTTGGGCTGGTTCGAACAGATCCTGCGATCCGACCGTTTTCAGGCAGCACTTGGACGGCAATTCCTGTTTACCTTCCTGATCCTGCTGATCGAGGTGCCCTTGGGCATCATCGTCGCCCTGTCGATGCCGCGCAAAGGGTTCTGGGTGCCGGTCTGTCTGGTGCTGATGGCCTTGCCGATGCTGATCCCTTGGAATGTGGTTGGCTCGATGTGGAACATCTTCACGCTGCCCAAGATCGGATTGCTGGGATATTTCCTGAATGACGTGCTGGGTATCAACTATGATATGACGCAACAGCCGCTGTCGGCCTGGATAACCGTTATCGTCATGGACGTCTGGCACTGGACCTCGCTGGTCGTGCTGCTGTGCTATGCGGGCCTCGTATCGATCCCGGACGCCTATTATCAGGCCGCCAAGATCGACGGCGCCAGCCCATGGTCGGTGTTTCGTTACATCCAGTTGCCCAAGATGAAGACGGTTCTGACCATCGCGGTTTTGCTGCGGTTCATGGACAGCTTCAACATCTATACCGAGCCCTTTGTTCTGACCGGGGGTGGTCCCGGCAACTCGACCACCCTGCTGTCGATTGACCTTGTGAAAATCGCGCTGGGACAGTTCGACCTTGGCCCAGCGGCAGCGATGAGCCTGATCTACTTCGCCATCACTCTGCTGGTGTCGTGGCTCTTCTACACTCTGATGACAAAGGACGACGCAGAATGAAAAAGCGGTCCATCATCCCGATCCTCTATATCGCGTTCCTGATGCTGCCGATCTATTGGCTGGTGGCGATGTCCTTCAAGACAACGAACGAGATCCTGTCGGGCTTTTCCCTGTTTCCCCAGACTTTTACGCTGGAAAACTATATCACCATCTTCACAGACCCAACCTGGTACTGGGGTTACATCAACTCGATTACCTATGTGACTCTGAACACAGTGCTTTCCGTCTGCGTTGCCCTGCCTGCGGCTTATGCGTTCTCACGCTATCGGTTCCTCGGTGACAAGCAGCTGTTCTTCTGGCTGTTGACCAACCGTATGGCTCCGGCGGCCGTGTTCGCCCTGCCATTCTTCCAGCTTTATTCGTCGATCCACCTTTTCGACACGTATCTGGCCGTGGCTTTGGCCCATACGCTGTTCAACGTGCCACTGGCGGTGTGGATTCTGGAAGGCTTCATGCGTGGCATCCCAAAGGAGCTGGATGAAACCGCCTATGTGGATGGATATTCGTTCCCGCGTTTCTTCGTGACGATCTTTCTGCCCAACATCAAGGCAGGTGTCGGTGTCGCGGCGTTCTTCTGCTTCATGTTCTCATGGGTAGAAATGCTGCTGGCCAAGACCCTGACCGCGGTCGAGGCCAAACCCATCGCTGCCGTGATGACCCGCACAGCATCCAGTGCCGGGTACGAATTGGGGCTGCTGGCCGCCGCGGGCACCCTGACCATCATCCCCGGTGCCATCGTCATCTGGTTTGTTCGCAACTACATCGCGCGTGGCTTCGCGATGGGACGTGTGTGAGGTTCAATATGCGAAAACTGCTTCTCACCCTGCCCTTCCTGCCCTCAGCAGCCTTTGCCCAGGCCAAGGCCGGATGGGGCAATGTCGGACAAGAGGCCGAAAAAGGGTTCTCGTGGACGGACCCCCTTTGGCCCGATTTCTGGATGGCATGGACACCTGCCACGCTGGCCGTGTTTGTCGGTATCTTCTCGGCCATTGCATGCATTGGCTTGCTGGAAGGCTTCAAATTCCGCGACGGGATCGAGCGACGCGGGGTTCTGGGGCTGACGACCACGCTGGGGGATCGCCTGTTCATCACCCTTCTGGGGGCCGCATATATTTTCCTGGCGTGGCTTGGATTGATTGGGCAACCCGTCTGGACACCACTATTCCTGTCCATTGGCTGGGGCGTTTTTGTGTTCTGGAAAGTTTAGACTTTGAGAAATCGCGAAAGGATGCTTGTCTGTCAGGCATAATAACGATGACGACACCGAGACCGATGCGAAAGAAAAAGACAACAAATCTGCTGACCGAGGTCGAACTGGAGTTCATGAACGAGCTCTGGGCCCTCGGGCAAGGCTCGGTGCGTGATGTCCTGGACCGCCTGCCGTCAGAACGCAACCTGGCCTATACATCCGGGGCCACGATCCTGCGCATTCTGGACGAGAAGGGTTTTGTGGAAAGCCACAAGTCGGGAAAGACCCTGATCTATACGCCGCTTCTGGAAAAGGACAGATATCAGGCCCGTTCGCTTCAAAATCTGTCGCGCACGCTTTTCGACGACACCCCCGCCACACTGGTGGCGCGGCTGGTCGACGACGCGGGGCTGAGCGAAGCCGACCTGGAGGAAATTCGAGCACTGGTAGAGAGGAGACTGCAAAATGACAGCGGTTAGACCGGTTCTCGACGCATTCATCGAACTCAACATCGTGCTGGCCTTTTCGGCGGTGATCTGGCTGGTGACCCGCACGGCCCTAAGCCGCACCGCCCTGCGCAATGGCTATGTCGCACAGTTGCGGGCGCTCAAGACCTTGTGCATCTGTGTTCTTGCCAGTCCTTTTCTCGCGGTTTGCGTGTCGTCGCTGGCGACTTACGCTTGGCCGGGCAGTGCCGTGGCCCTTGGCGATATCGCCGTTGCAGCCTATCTGCGCGGTGACATCGCAATGCCTGCCACGCAGTTCGAAGCACTGCTGAACACCCGCGAAAGGTGGGTTGATCTGGCATTGTCCGGACAGCAGCCTGTGATCACCCTCGTTGCCGCCATACTTGCCTGTATCGCAGCCGTGTACGCTGCGCGTGCCTTGCGGGACGCAATGACGATCCGTCAGACTGTCAATTCCAGTTTTCTTTGGCGGCGGTCCGCCAAGGTGGATATTCGACTTTCCGATCGCATCACTGTGCCCTTTGCCGTGCGAGGACTTCGCCGCCGCCACGTCGTTCTACCCAGCCATCTGCTGGACACCCCGCGCGAGTTGCGTTTTGCACTTGCCCACGAGTTTCAGCATATCCGTACGGGTGACGTCGAATGGGAACTGGGGTTTGAGCTGCTGCGTCCGCTGTTGTTCTGGAACCCCGCCTATCTGATGCTCAAGTATCAGTTCGGCCGGCTGCGCGAGTTGGCCTGCGACCAGTCGGTTGTTGCGCGCAAACGGATTGATGCGCGGGAATACACGGCGTGCCTGCTGGACTATTGCGCCCGGACAATCTCAACCAACAGCCCACGCGTTCTGAATGTTGCCTTTGTGACAGGCGGCAAGGCAAAACGCGTGTTGCGGCAACGTGTAATCGCGCTGACCGATGTTCAGCCATCGGTACCTGCCCTACCGGCAGTGTTCCTTGGAATGACGCTGATCTTTGGTGCGCTTTTGGCTCTGGGGTCGGCCTCAATCCAGCAGACACGGGATTGGAGCCATGACCGCCTGATGCTGTCGACAGTGGTCAACCTGGAACGGCTGGAAGCGCGCAATCAGGGGAACTGACCTGATCGCTTACCAGCCGCGACGCCCGAACAGCGAGTGAAGCCGCCCCTGATCGGCAAAAGGCTCGGGCGTTTGCACGCGTTCCAGCCGTGCCACTACGCGCGCGACAAGAACCCATCCTATGACAGCAAAGATGACGCCCCCAAAAGCCTGACCCAGCAGAACGCCCGAGGCCCCGGCGATTTGTGAGCCAATCATGGCAAACACCCATGTGCCAATAGTGTGACGACCCCAGTTTATCCATGTGGAATAGACCGGATGGCCCAGATTGTTGAAACTGGCATTTGTCACAAAAATCACACCGTTGAAGAACGAAGCCAATGCCAGCGGGCCGCAGAACAGATAAATCAGTACGCGCGTTTCCCCCTGGGCTGCGAACAAATTCGCAATTGGCGAACGCAGTAAAAACAAAATGGCCGACATGCAAAGAACGTAGATTGCGGTGAACTTGATCCCGGCCAAAAACGCGGCACGCACGCGATCAAATTTTTCTGCCCCGAAATTCTGCCCGATGATTGGCCCTATCGCGCCGGACAGCGCAAAGATGACCGAAAACGCCACCGGCAACAGCCGCCCAATCACCGCCATGCCCGCAACCGCATCCGTTCCAAACTGTGCAATTTCCCGCACTACGATGGCATTCCCGATCGGCGTGGCGACATTCGTCAGAACGGCAGGGATTGCGATGGCCCGCACGGGCCGAAAATCCTGTGCCACCTGTTTCAGCGATGGGCGTGCAAATCCCTGATGCACCCGCAGCGCGGGCCACAATGCTGCGCCTAACATACATAGCCGCGCCAGGACCGAGGCTATCGCGGCCCCATCCAACCCCAGCCCGACGGCAAAGATCAAAATCGGGTCAAGAACTGCATTCACAACGCCGCCGTAAATCGTTGCCATCATTGATCGGCGCGCATCGCCGTGCGCGCGCAGCACAGCCATCGCCGCCATCGCAATCGACATCACCCACATGGTCGGCAGAATGATCGACACATAGCGCGTCGCCAGCCGCAAAACCTCGCCTTCTGCGCCAAGCAGCGACAACAGAAAGCTGACGTTCAGCAACACTAGAACAGAGGTAACCAACCCGACGATCAGCCCCAGAACGGCGACACTGGATGCGTATTGCCTTGCCTGTTCGGCCCGCCCGCCGCCCAACTCACGCGCGACCAGCGCCCCGGCAGAAATCGACAGACCGATATTGATTGCGTTGGTGAAAAACAGCAGCGTCCCGGCATAACCTACCGCTGCGGCCAGCGCGTCGTTGCCCAGCATCGAGATAAAGACCATATCGACAAAATCGACAGCAAATATCGCCATCAATCCAATGCTCGTGGTCAGCGACATGCGCGTCACATGTAGCATCAGGTTGCCACTTAGAAAGATTGCCTTACCTGCCGATTTTTCCACCAAGTCTTTGGTCGTCCCACCTGCGCGACCCGGACGGGCCCATGATGCCACTGCGTTCGACAAGGGAAAGCCCCGGACAACGCCTAAGTAAACTCACGCGTTTCCGGGGCTTTGTACATCGAATATTTCAGTTCAGGCTCAGCCGATCGGAATTACACAAAGCGGTTCACGTAGTTCTCAAGCACTTCCTGACGCCCCGAGCGTGGCTGAGGATTGAGGTCTTCGGCAAGTACCCGCGCTGCAATCTCGTCGAGGCCAGAGGTTAGCATCGCCTGAGCTTTAGGCGTTTTCCAGCCTGCATACCGGTCGGCCAGCGCCTGTTCCAGACCACCATCTTCAAGCATCGCAGCTGCCGCCTTCAGGCCCCGGGCGCAGATATCCATCCCGCCCACATGCGCCGCGATCAGGTCTTCGGCATCGATGGATTGCCTGCGAAGCTTGGCATCGAAATTGGTACCACCCGTGGTAAACCCGCCCGCTTTCAGGATGTGATAATAGGCCAACGCAACCTCGGGCGTGTTGTTGGGGAACTGATCCGTATCCCACCCGGACTGGTAGTCGTTCCGGTTCATGTCGATGGATCCAAGCATACCTTCGGCCGAGGCAACAGCGATCTCATGTTCAAAGCTGTGTCCTGCCAGGATTGCGTGCCCTTGTTCCAGGTTCAGCTTGACCTCATCCTCAAGGCCGTACTTGCGCAGGAAACCGATGCAGGTTGCCGCATCGAAATCATATTGATGCTTGGACGGCTCCTGCGGTTTGGGTTCTACAAGGATCGTGCCTTTGAAGCCGATCTTGTGCTTGTACTCGACCACCATGTTCAGGAACCGGCCCATATGATCCAGTTCAGCCTTCATGTCGGTATTGAGCAGCGTCTCGTAGCCCTCGCGCCCGCCCCAAAGCACATAGTTCTCGCCGCCCAGCTTGTGGGTCGCGTCCAAACAGGATTTCACCGTTGCGGCGGCAAATGCAAAGACATCAGGGTCGGGGTTGGTGCTGGCACCGCCCATCCAGCGACGATGGCTGAACATATTGGCTGTACCCCACAGCAGCTTGGTGCCGGACACTTGCATCTTTTCACCGATATAATCGGTGATCTCGTTCAACGTGCGCAGATTGTCGGCGAAGTTCCCCTGCTCAGGGCGGATATCGGCATCATGCCAGCAGAAATAGGGTTGGCCAAGGATCTCGAACATCTCAAAGGCGACGTCGGCCTTCACTTTGGCGCGGCCCATGTCGTCTTGCGGATGCCATGGGCGCTCAAAAGTCGAGCCACCAAACGGATCCCCTCCTTCCCAGGCAAACGAGTGCCACCACGCCACGGCAAAACGCAGGTGATCCTCCATACGCTTACCCATCACGATCTCGTCCGGGTTGTAGTGACGGAATGCGAGCGGGTTCTTACTGTTCTCGCCCTCGAACTGGACCTGCTCGATCCCCTGAAAGAAACCGCTCGTCATCTCGTTTACCTCATTCCGTCTTTTCGCCGGGCTTCTTGCCCAAAATGATCATCGACAACAGATCGTCATCCGTGACATCGGCGATGTCGACAGTGCCAACCAGTTGCCCGTTTTTCATGACCGAAGCCCGGTCGCACAACTCCATCACTGCATGCACATCATGGTCGATCAGGAATATCCCGATCCCCTGCGCCTTGAGCTGTTGGATCAGGTCCGCCACCATCTGAGTCTCGTGCGGGCCAAGCGCGGCTGTGGGCTCGTCCATGATCAGGATACGCGCGTTGAAGTATACCGCCCGCGCGATGGCCACCGACTGCCGCTGACCACCGGATAGCGCCGACACCGGGTCATTGAACTTCTGAAAGTTCGGGTTCAGCTGTGCCATGATCTTGCGGCATTCGGCCTCCATCGCGGCATCGTTGACCAACCCGAAGGGCGTGACCATCTCCCGCCCCAGGAAAAGGTTCGAACTTGCATCCAGATTGTCCGCCAAGGCCAGCGTCTGATAGATCGTCTCGATATTGTTTGCACGCGCATCGCGGGGGTTGTTGATCTCAACCCTCTTGCCGTCGATCAGGATCTCTCCGTGGTCCTTCTGATAGGCACCCGAAAGCACCTTGATCAGCGTAGATTTACCGGCCCCGTTGTGGCCCAGAAGGCCCACAACCTCGCCCGGGTACAAGTCGACCGAGACACGGTCCACCGCCTTGATGCCGCCGAACGAAATCGAGATATCGCGCATTTCGACAAGCGGAGGCTGGCCGGACCCACGGCCCGAAGTTTGGTTCTGTGTTTCTTGTGCTTGCATCATTTCGCTCCCAGACGTTTGCGATAGACGATGTCGATATAGACGGCCAAAACCAGAACGGTGCCCACGACGATGTTCTGAAAGGGTGCGTCCACGCCAACCATGGCCATGCCCGATTGCAGCGCCTGCATGATCAGCGCGCCTAGGATCGCGCCGTAGATCGTACCAATACCGCCGGACAAGGCGGTGCCGCCGATCACGGCCGCAGCAATCACGCGAAGCTCATCCAATGTGCCGATATCGTTCGAGTGGTTGGCCAGACGGGCCGAGGCCACGACCGCCGACAGCGCACACAGGAACCCCATCAGCGCAAAGATCTTGACGGTCATCATGCGGGTATTGATGCCCGACAGTTCCGCCGCATCCGGGTTGCCCCCCGTGGCAAAGATATAGCGGCCAAATCGGGTTTTGCGGGCCACAACAGTCAAGGTTACTGCAACAAGGATCAGGATCAGAACCGAGATCGGGATACCGTAACCCACAACAAGCCCTTCAGGCATGGTCTCGCCCCGCGCTTCGAACATACGTTCCAGCCTGCGTGTGGGGATCGAGTAACTGTTGACGATCAAGACATAGCCCATAATGGCGATGCCAATGATCCCCGCCAAAGTTGTTTCGGCCCAAACCGGTTTCACAGGGAACCCATGGGCAGCCTTGGAGCGGCGTCCGCTCCACAACGCCCAGACCGCAATAGCGGTGGCGGCAAGGCCGAACAGAAGGCTGACCGTTGTTCCCAACGTCCCGTTGGTTCCGCCAAATATCAGGAACGTGCTGTCCAGCGGGCCGATTGTCTGGCCGTCTGTCATGTACCAGGCGACGTTGCGCCAGACCAGAAAACCGCCAAGCGTCACGATAAAGGCCGGTATCGTCAGATAGCCTACCATCCAACCGTGGAATGCGCCGATCAAGGTTCCGACTGCGAGACCGACAACAAGGGTGATTGCCCAAGTCGCCGGGTGATTTAAACCTAACCCCAGCACGTTCGGCAAAAGCTCGGTTTGTGTCATCGCCATGACGGCGGATGTGGTCGCCAGCAGCGCGCCGACCGAAAGATCAATGTGGCGCATCACGATAATGAACACCATGCCGCAGGCCATTATCGCGACCGAGACGGTCTGGATCGACAGGTTGAACAGGTTTCTGGGCGTCAGAAAACGGCCATCCGTTACGATGTTGAAGCCGATGCAAAGGATGATAAAGGCGCCGATCATGCCCAATAGCCGCATGTCCAGTTCCAGTTGCTGGAACAGGTTGGCCTTTGCTTTTTGGGGTACCGGCTGAGACGAAGTTTCGGTCATATCCGATCTTTCATGTTCAGCTATGGTCTCTGGCCCGGCCTTGCGGGCCAGAGACGTTATGGTTTGGAGACTTGACTTAGTTGCAGGGTGCAGGGCCGTTTTCGACGCCCTGGCACAGGTCTTCCAGCGGAATCCAGCCAGCATCGACCACAACGGAAAGGTTGTCTTTTGTGATCGGCACAGGCGCCAGGAAGACAGACGTCATCTCAGTCCCACCGGGCGAAGTCCAACTGACCGCGCCTTCGACGTCCGCCGCAGCCGTTCCACCGCTCAGCGCGACCGCGATTTCACCTGCGGCCTTGCCCAGCTCACGTGCGTCTTTCCAGACCGAAACGGTTTGCGTGCCTTTGGCCACCCGGTTCAGCGCCGCATGGTCGCCATCCTGACCCGACACCGGAATGCCGTCCATACCTTGTGCGGTCAGTGCAGCAACTACACCGCCTGCGGTTCCGTCATTTGACGCGACCACAGCATCAACTTTGTTTTCGTTGGCGGTCAGGATCTGTTCCATGTTGCGCTGCGCGTTCGCAGGCAGCCAGCCGTCGGTATAGGCTTCGCCCACGATCACAATGTCACCACTGTCAACAGCGCCCTGAATGATCTCCTGCTGACCACCGCGCAGGAAATCCGCGTTCGGGTCGGTGGGCGAGCCCTTGATCATCACATAGTTGCCCTTGGGCATGGCGTCGAACACCGCGCGCGCCTGCATACGACCGACTTCGACATTGTCAAAGGTCAGGTAGAAGGCCCGATCATCTTCGATCAGACGGTCATACGCGATGACTGGGATACCTTCGTCGGCCGCTGCCTGAACAGCTGGACCGATGGCCTGGGAATCCTGCGCCAGAATGATCAGCGCATCAACGCCCTGGGCGATCAGACTTTCAATATCCGACAACTGCTTGGCCGACGACGATTGCGCATCTGCCGAAATATATTCGGCACCGCCCGCCTCAAGCGCGGCTTTGATTGCCGCTTCGTCGGTTTTCCAGCGCTCTTCCTGGAAGTTCGACCAGCTGACACCGACCGTGGTTTCTGCAAACGCAACCGTCCCCATCAGGACGGCCACAGCAGAAGCGCTGAGAATTCGTTTCATGATTTCCTCCCGGTTTATCGAGCCATCGCTTCATGATTCGTGGCTCTCACAATTCTGAGTAGCATATTTATTTCAGTCAGTAAAATATTTATGCTACCCGAAAGAAGAAAAACCGCTTACGCTTGGGAAATCATCAGATTCGCGAGGGCAGGATGCTGAAAAGCAAGGTTTCTTCAAACGCTACGGATCAACGAAACATCACCCGTTTGCGCGTGCTGGAACAAATCCGATCGACCGGATCGATATCGCGGATCGACATTGCAAGCGCTCTTGAGACCAGCCCGGCGACAGTGACAGCGGCAACGTCAGACCTGCTTTCAGCTGGTTTGATTCAGGAAATCGAAAGCGAAACACCGTCAAAATCCGCGCGCCGCGGCAGACCACGTGTGTTGCTGAAACTGCATGGCGGAAGTCACCTGATTGCCGGTGTGAAAGTGGCCCGGCACCAGATTTCAGTCATCCTGGTCGATTTTGAAGGCACTGAGATCACCTCTTACACTCATCCGCTGGAAGAGGCCCGGATGGCCCCGGAGTCTTTTGCAAAAAAGATATACGCGGCGCTGGAACAGGCCTGCACCTCTGCAAGCAGGTCCCTGACAGAGGTTTCCGGCGTCTGCATCGGAATTGCCGGACTGGTCGACGCAGAGCGGAATTTTGTACATTGGTCATCTTCGCTGACAGTGCGCAATGTGGATCTGAGCCCGCTTCTGTCCCAAGTGCTCCCCTGCCCTGCGTTTATCGAGAATGACGCCAATCTGGTTGCAAAGGCCGAACAGCTTTTCGGGCTTGGCAAAGGGCTGAAGAACTTTCTGGTTGTCACGATAGAACACGGCATTGGTCTGGGCATTGTGTTGGATGGCAAGCTTTATCGCGGCGAGCGCGGTTGCGGCGCGGAATTCGGGCATGTCAAAGTTCAGCTGGATGGCGCATTGTGCCAGTGCGGGCAACGCGGATGCCTTGAAGCTTATGTTGGGGAATATGCCCTGATCCGCGAGGCAACCATTGCCAGCCAGGCTACTGACCCGCACACTCTTGCTGATATTCACGCCGCCGCCCAATCCGGTGATGCCCGGTCCATTTCAGTTCTGTCCCGCGCTGGACAGATGTTTGGAATGGGGCTTTCCAACTTGATCAATCTGTTCGATCCGGAATGTATCATCCTGTCCGGCACCCGAGGCAGCTTTGAATACCTGCATTCTGAGGCAGTGATGACCCGTATCAAAAACGGTGTCGTCAGCGTTGACGCGCCACTGCCTGAAATCAACGTAAACCATTGGGGGGATTCAATGTGGGCAAAAGGGGCAGCAGCCTATGGGATCGAACAAGTCTCGATCCTGAAAGTCAGGGAACTGGCGGAAAATGCGAGTTGAACTGACGATCCTGCTAGCGACAGCGTCTGCCGCCACGGCCGACATCAACCTTCCGCAGTTTCACAGCATCGACGTCCCCAGCCATGTTTACGACGGCGGATGGGAGCACTTCGTGGGCGGAGGCATCGCCGTTTTCGACTGCAATGGCGATGATCGGCCCGAACTGTTTGCCGCAGGGGGAACCAACCCGGCGCAATTGTTTGTCAACACATCAGGACCCAATGTCAGTTTTCGGCCAGAAACGCCAAGCGCGCTATCCCTGACCGGCGTGACCGGCGCCTACCCAGTGGATATCGACGGGGACGGATTTGTGGACTTGGCGGTTTTACGCGTTGGCGAAGACGTTTTGTTGCGTGGCAAGGCGAATTGCGCATTCGAACCGTTCACCTCGTTGAATTTCCAGTCTCAGGAACACTGGACCACCGGTTTTTCCGCCACTTGGGAAAGCGGTCAATCCCTGCCGACACTGGCTTTTGGAACATATGTCGACCGAACCAATCCCGATGGCCCGTTTGAAGCCTGCGGGCCGACGCTTTTGTATCGCCCCGAAGGGACGGCCTATGGCCCACCTCTCCACCTGGTACCGGGACATTGTTCCTTGTCCATACTGTTTTCCGACTGGGCGCGCAGCGGGCGCGCGGACCTGCGTGTCAGTAACGACCGCCATTACTATGTACGCGGCGGGCAAGAGCAGCTTTGGGCTATGGAAAACACGCCACGCCTTTACGCGCCGGAAGATGGGTGGCTGCCCTATTCGATCTGGGGCATGGGGATTGCATCAAGGGATATTTCGGGGGACGGCTTCCCGGATGTTTACCTGACCTCGATGGGGGATCAGAAGTTTCAGATCTTTGATCCCACTGCAGAGGGGCCGACATGGCGCGACGCGACTTATGACCGGGGGACAACGGCGCACAGGCCGCATGTCGGTGGCGATGGTCGCCCCTCAACCGGCTGGCATGCGCAGTTCGGCGACGTCAATAACGACGGGCGCGACGACATATTTGTCGCCAAGGGCAATGTCGAACAGATGCCTGATGCGGCGCAAACCGACCCCAACAACCTGTTGCTGCAATCCGCAAATGGTCAGTTTTTCGAAGCTGCCTCAGCGGCGGGTGTCGCCTCAATGGGAAAGTCCCGCGGTGGCGCCCTGGCGGACCTGAACGGGGATGGATCGCTTGATCTGGTCGTGGTCAATCGCGGGTCAGCGCTTGAGGTATTTCAGAACGAACAACAGCTTGGAAACTGGATTCAGGTTGATCTTGGCCAGGATCGACCCAACCGCACAGCTGTCGGCAGCTTCATCGAGGTCAAAACCACCGACGGAATTCAAACGCGGGAAGTGACCATTGGCGGCGGTCATGCAAGCGGAATCTCCGGGCTTCACCACTTTGGCTTGGACCAAGCGGACGAACTGGAGCTGCGGGTTACCTGGCCAAACGGCACGGTTGGTGATTGGCAGACCTTCAGAAGCAACCAAGTGCTTCGCATCGACCGCTGATCATTGATCAACAGGCAAACCGCTGGGAACATGCGCTGGCACACCCAGCCGGACCGCCGGGTCTTCCAATGTGCTGAGAAAGCTCAAAATGGCGTTTACTTCATCATCACTCAGGCTGATTGGGGCCAGATCATTCGACACGGCAATCGCCTCGGTCAGCGTGGGGTCGAGCAAGGCTTTTTGATCTTCCGCGCCCGGAAACTCTGGCAACGCTGCTTTTTCGACCGAATAGCTGCGCAAAGCTGCGACCGGATCCAGATGATGACGGACAACATCTTCAAGCCGCGCGTAGGCTCCGTTGTGACCATAGGGTGCCGTAAGGGTCACATTGCGCAAGGATGGCGTGCGAAATGTGAAGGCGTCATCCGCATTGCCCGTCACACGCAATCGCCCGTCATCGCGAACATGGTTCTCGAACCGGGCGGCTTTTCCCGGCCCGATTTGCGGCATGGCGATAGAATGAAATCCATGATCCGTCTGGAACCAGCCGGAATGGCAGGTGCTGCACCCGGCTTTGCCGTAAAAAAGGTCGAGCCCCATCTGTGCCTGCTCGGGCAGCGCTTCTTTCCCCTGCATCGCGCGATCAAACAGGCTGTTGTCAGCGCGCCATTCAAAGGCGATGAAATCGGCAATGATATTGGCGATTGCGGTAAAAGTAATCTCTTCTCCGGGCGCGAGCTGGTCAAAGCGCGCCCTGTATTCCGGGATTGCGGCAACACGCGCCGCGATAAGGTCCCATGCGCCGTCCTTTTGGGTCAGCAAACCAAGACGTACGGCTTTGCTCACTTCGTTTTCCGAATAGTGGCCGGCCATTTCGTCAGCCGACAAGACCGGGAACATTGCTTGCGCGGCCAGTGCAGATTGGAAGCCCGGCCTCATATCTGTGCCCAAGGGCGTTCGGAACCCGTCAGGCTGGGACGGGTCTGCCTCAAGACGCCCGTCATGAAAGAAGGTGGTGAATTCCAGCGCCCCAAGGTTCCACAGCCCTGGTGCATTTCGGGGAATGCGCTGCTCGGGCCTGTTTTCCTGATCAAGCCTGCGCGCGGCCCCCAGCCCCACACCGCCCTCGCCGATACCCAGAGACAGCGCATCTGACGTTCCCAGTTTAGGATGATGGCAAGTGGCGCAGCTGATGTTTTTGTTCCCCGACAGGATCGGGTCGTAAAACAGCAACTGCCCCAGTTCGACCTTGGCAAGATCCGGTTCTACAAATTGAGGAAGCGGCCCGAGGTCTTGCGCCTGCGCCGCCTGTAGTGTCACGCAAAGGGCTAGAGCGTATACCGATATCGCAACTTTCATACCTGATCCTCTGGGATTTCCAACGTCAGAACTTGTTTATACGGACGGTCCGGAGAATAGATGACGGACGGAAACAAGGGGTGGTTCACAGCGTCCGTGTAACCGGAAGGCTCAATGCAAAGCCCTGCGCATGGTGTGAAAGGATCAGACAGGTACGACGCGGAATAGACCTGCGCGCCGGGCTGATCAGAGTAAACATTCATGCGCAAACCTGACGGTGTTTCAACCGTTGCAACCGGTCGATTTAATTTGCCCGCCTCTTCAAACACGAAGTAGTGGTCAAGGCCACGCCCCTCATCACCGATAACGCGCACGGATGAGAAATCCAGCCCTTGGTTTTCGATCTCATTCACGACGCCTGTCGGAATGGAGCTGTCGTCCAACTCCAGTACCCGCTTGGAATTCAGTGTCAATCGGCTGTCAAGAATACCGCTTTGGCGCCCAAGAGTATAGTAATTGTGCTGCGCAATGCTGATCGGCGTAGGCCGGTCCGGCCATGCGGTGATCGTGTAAGTCAGCCGTGGAAAAGCCAGCTCGACATGAATCACGAACCTGATTTCTCCGGGAAAACCGTCAGCGCCGTCAGGTGACGTCAAGGACAGAACCGCACGGTTCGACTTGGTCTTCCTGATAATCCAGTGGCTGCGTGACAGCCCGACCACACCGCCATGCAGCGTGTTTTCCCCCTCATTCGCCGTCAAGCGATAAGCGGCATCCTGCATATTAAACTTTGCGCCACCGATCCGATTGGCGACGCGACCCACGATTGCACCCAGATAATATGGGTCCGTCAGATATTCCTGCGGGTTTTGATAGCCCAGGATCAAGGGCGTTTCACCGATCCACCACCCTTGTGTGATCGCCCCATAGCTCAGCAGGGAAACCGACATCGCACCATCTTCCAGAACAACCTGTTCGATGGGTAGGGAAGTGACGCCCTTCATCATGGCGCAGACAAGGGGGATAGTGCCGCATAAAACTGGCGGTATCTTTGATATTCAGCCTCATAGGCGTCGAATAACCCCGCGCGCGGCTGAACAATTTCAGAGATTTCTGGCGATGTCATGAGCTCCACCGGGTCTGCGCCGTTTACTGCACAGGCAGCAAGGCGTGCCGCGCCTATGGCGGCTCCGAATTCACTGCCTTTAGGCAAGGCAAGCGGGACGCTCAGAACAGTTGCCAGCGTCTCGACCCAGAACCGGGATCGTGCGCCCCCGCCCACGACCATCAGGCTTTCAGGTTTTGTTCCCGTGCTCCTGAGAGCCTCAAGGCAATCGCGCAGCGCGAATGAGACACCTTCCATCACGGACTGTGCAAGATCCGCTGGATCCGACGCAATATCCAACCCAAGAAACGCCCCCCGGATGGCGCTGTCATTATGAGGGGTACGTTCCCCCGACAGGTATGGCAGGAACTTGGTCTTCGACGGCCCGGTGACGGTATCCGGCAAAGCCGATGCGAGTGCACCAACGGATTGGCCGAGATTCCGGGACAGCCAGTTCAGGCTGTTGGTCGCCGACAGGATGACGCCCATTTGAATCCAGCGCTCCGGCACCGCGTGGCAGAAGCAATGAACCGCCGTTTCTGGTGCGGGCGCGTAACTGTCCTTGGCAACCAGCAGCACACCCGACGTTCCCAGTGATAGAAAACCGCTGCCTTCGGCGATGCTTCCAATACCACAGGCCGCCGCCGCGTTGTCGCCTGCCCCGCCGGCAACAACAACGGGTCCGGTCAGGCCCCAGTGCTGCAAAATCTCCGCCCTCAGCTCGCCCCCGGCGGCGCTGCCTTCGACCAGTACGGGCATCTGATCCCGACGCATGTGGCTGAGTTCAAGCGCTGTTTCCGACCATTCGCGGCATCCGACGTCCAACCACGCGGTACCCGCGCTATCGGACATGTCGCTGATGTAATCTCCGGTCAGCCAGAAGCGCAAATAATCTTTGGGGAGCAAGACTTTGGCCGTCTTTTCAAAAACGTCAGGTTCATGCCTGCGCACCCATTCCAGTTTAGGCGCAGTGAAGCCGGGAAAAACGATGTTTCCGGTGATCGATCGCATCGCGGAAAGCGCATCCAGTTCGGCAGCTTCACGGGCAGACCTTGTGTCGTTCCAAAGGACACAGGGCCTCAATACGCTACCATTTCGGTCCAGAAGCGTTGCGCCATGCATATGCCCGCTCAGACCTATGCCCCGCACTGCCGAAAACGCAGCGCTGTTTTGCCCCTGCAACTGGGCAACGACCTTTTGACACGCTTCAACCCAATCCGCAGGTTCCTGCTCTGACCAGCCCGGATGCGGTGTCGATGTGTTCACGCTCGCTTCGGCCTCGGCAACGACGTCACCGCCTTCACTGACCACAATTCCTCGAAGACCTGACGTCCCCAAATCAAGACCGAGATACACCTGCTCCTCCCATTTGTAGGCCGCAATACTGTAGGCAACAGAAACCTAGTTTTGCAAAGGCATCAGGTTTCACTGGCACAGTTTGCGCTAACATCACAAGGTGAAACAAGACAAGGAATAAAAAAATGATGTCGTCCTGGACAGCACTGAATGACCCGGACCCAGACAGCGACCAATACGAAGGTGCCCGATAAGAGGTGACCTGAACTAAGCCGCGGGAGAAATTTTTTGCGATTGTCTGGCAACATGTTTCCGTAAAAACTTCGGAACGTTCTCATCTTACTGATTTCGGGCAGGCAGAGCGTCTGACACCATGATCAGTCGCAAGAAGGAAATCGGCGAATGAAATCACATGCCAAAGTTGTTGTCGTTGGCGGCGGATGTGTGGGCTCGTCCATTCTGTATGGGCTGACACAGCACGGCTGTAGCGATGCGGTGATGCTGGAACGAACCACGTTGACCTCAGGCTCGACCTGGCACGCCGCAGGTCTGCTGGTCACCTTCGTGCGGTCCCGAAACGTGTCGAAGATGACGATGGAAACCATCCGCATCTATTCCGAAGTCGAACAGAAGATGGGTGCGTCGGTAGGCTTGCGCAAAGTGGGTCAGCTGCGCGTTGCCAACACCCAGGAACGTTGGGATGAATTCCAGTCATATATCTCGATTGCCGAGGCCGCCGGTGTGCCCTGCAAACTGTTGACGCCGGCGGAAATTGCCGATGTTCACCCCCTTTTGAGCCAGTCCGAGCATATTCGCGGCGGTATCCTGCATACCGAGGACGGCTATGTGAACCCGGCCGACATCACCATGGCAATGGCAAAACTGGCGCGGGATGCAGGCGCCACAATCTGTCAGAACACCGAAGCACAGGCGTATGAAAGGCTGGAAAGCGGTCATTGGAAAGTGACCACCAATCAGGGTGAGATCACGTGCGAGCATCTGGTTTTTGCCACCGGCAACTATGCCCGTGAAAATGCCCGGCGCGTTGGGCTGGACCTGCCCTGCATTCCTATCGTTCACCAGTACTGGACCACGGAAACCGTTCCACTGCTCAAGGAACGTCGCGCGCAGGGTTTGCCCGAGTTCCCGATCCTGCGGGATGAGGATTACGGCGCATATCTGCGCGAAGATGTCGGTGGCATTCAGTTCGGGCCCTATGAATTCACCAAGGACCTGAAACTGTTTGCCGAAGACCGCGTGCCACCTGACTTTGGCGCAGACCTCTTGCCCGAGGATTTCGATGCCGTGGAAACCCAATGGGAACGGGCGATCGAACGGGTGCCAGTGCTTGGCGAGGTGGGCATCAAGGCGAACACGCGCGGCCCCTTCCAAATGACGCCGGACGAATTGCCACTTGCCGGGCCAGCGCCGGGGCACAAAAACCTGTGGTTGGCCGAAGGGATGCCCGGTGGCATTCTGTGGGGCGGCACCGTGGGCGAACGGCTGGCCCGCTGGATCGTCGACGGTGATCCGGGCATGGACATGTCGGAACTGGACCCGCGCCGTTTCTCTGACTACGCCTCCAAACGCTGGACCATGGATAAGGTTCGCGAAACCTGGGGCACACATATGAACGCGCATATCCCCGGCGAAGATTTCCCGGGCGCGCGCCCAATGAAAACCGTGGGGTCTTACGATCTGCTGACGGCGCATGGCGCAGTCTGGACCAGCTTCAACGGCTATGAATTCCCGCGCTGGTTCGCCAAATCGCCGCAAGAGGCGATCCCCGAACATTCTTTCCGCCGCACCAACCACATGGAACGCGTTCAGGAGGAAGTGCACACCACCCGCGAAGAGGCCGGGTTCATCGAGATGTCGCCGATGACCAAGTTTACTATACGCGGTCCCGGCGCTGCGCGGTGGCTGGATGGTCTGATGGCAAACAAATTGCCCAAAGTGGGCCGGATGAACCTGTCGCTCTTGTTGAATCCAAAAGGTGGCATGGATGCGGAATACACAGTTGTCCGCTATGCGGAGAATGATTTCTATCTGGTCTCGACCCCGAATTGGCGCGCCTATAACTGGGATCAGCTGCAACGTCTGTTACCACAAGATCAATCGGTTATCCTTGAAGACGTTTCGGAACAGTTGGGTGTGATCGCTCTGGCCGGTCCCAAGGCGCGCGAGATTTTGCAACCGCTGACCGACAACGATTTGTCGAATGCTGCTTTTCCCTGGCTCTCTGCGCAAAAGGGTGAAGCGGGCTATGCCAAAGACGTAAACCTGCTTCGGGTATCTTACACAGGCGAGCTGGGTTGGGAACTGCACCATCCTGTCGGGTATAACCGACACCTTGTCGACCTGCTTTTGAAAGCCGGTGTAAAACCCTTCGGGCTTGAGGCGTTGGAGTCCATGCGCCTTGAAAAGTCCTATCGCGCCATCAACCGCGAGATTTGCAAGGACATGACACCGTATGAGGCCAGCCTTGATCGGTTTGTCGTCACCGAGGGGCGAGAGTTCATCGGAAAAGCGGCGCTGGAGAAGCAGAGAAGCGAGGGCAATCACAAACGGTTGGTCACGTTGAAGCTTCCCTTTGGCGAAACATCGGTGATGTTCGATGAGGGTGTTTATGCAAACGGTGAACTGATCGGGCGCGTTACGTCGGGTGGGTTCTCTTATTATTGCAACCACGACATAGCGATGGCACTTGTACCAAACGATATGACCGCGCCGGGTACAAGGATGCAGGTGTTGGTCCATTACGAAATGCGCGATGCCGAGGTGATCGATACTTGCGCCGTTGATCCCACCAACGCGCGTGCGCGTGCCTAACCCCTGAAGTAAAAAGACTGGATTTGAAATGATGACCGAACAATCGACCAAAACGCTTACTCTTGCCGAGGTTCGGGCGCTGGCGAAATCCGTACTTGTTTCTGCCGGAGTTAATGCACAGGGCAGCGATATTTTGGCCGACATTGTTACCCGGTCCGAGCGGGACGGACCGCGCAGCCACGGATTGCGTATGCTACCGGTCTATGTCCAAAGCTTCACCTCGGGCTATGCAAACGGCAATGCGAAACCCAAGGTAGAAAAGGCTGCCCCGGGCGTTTTGCGCGGTGATGCCGATAACGGATATTATCAGGTCGCCGCAGCAGAAGCCCGCGACACGTTGATCGAAATGGCGCAGGAATACGGCATTGCCGCGTTCACCTGCGCAAATTGCCACCATCTGGGCGCGTTGCGGTTTGACACCGAACCGCTGGCCGAGGCTGGTCTGGTAGCTTTCGCCGTGATCAACTCATTGTCCATGGTGGTGCCGCAAGGCGGGGTGCGCCCGGTTTTTGGCACCAACCCGATGTCTTTTGCCTGCCCGCGCGAGGACGGTGCGCCGATAGTCTGGGATCAGGCGTCTTCAATGGTTGCTTTGATGGATATCCGCATGGCCGCAGCCGAGGGGCACGACCTGCCCCGCCCCGCCGGGCTGGATCCTGACGGCCAACCCAGTACGGACCCGAACGCCATCCTGGAAACCCGTAGCCTGTTACCTTTTGGCGAGCACAAGGGCGCCGCAATCGCTTTCATGGTTGAGGTGTTGGGTGCCGCCCTGGCTGGTGGAACCCTTTCCGTGGACAATCAAGAACGCGAGACGTTCGGAGCCCTTAACATCAAAGGCGGTGCGACACTGATTGCGATTGATCCGACGAGGTTCGGCAACGCGGCCTTCAATCAATATATCACGCGCATTTGCGCAGAAATTGTCGGCAATGGGGAAGCCCGTGTTCCGGGTGACGGGCGTCTGGCCAAACGGGCGGCAGCCGAAGCTGACGGTGTTGTGGTCAGCACCGAGGTTCTGGCCGCGTTAAACGCGTCCTGAAATACCCGCGCTTAGCTTCCTGGCTAGAGAGCCTTCCTGCGACATGGGCGGCTTCAGGCGCCAATCCAGATTTGCCCAGGCGGCAATCCTGCAGAACCAAGCACGGATGCGACAAACCATTCTCCCCTCGGAACGGCGGTCCGTTGTGACCTGAGACGTCGTACTTATCGACCGCCGCCCGAAACAAATAGTCTGGAGAAGAAATCAAACAGGTCAGCGTGACACTCCAGAGGCAAAACATGCGCCACATATTGGTCCGGTCTGACGACGACCATACAGCCCTTTGTCCGGTCAATTCCGCGCATTTCGTAGATGTCTTCGCGCCTCTTGTGATCAACGCAAAAAACCTTCTCGAAGTCGCGCAGACCATACCTGCCTTTCTCGGGTTTCAAAAGAGACGGCATATCCTCATAGGCCAGCGATTTGAAATCCTGTGGGAAGATGGCCCGTAGATCTATCAAACCGTCGATGTCTTCGTCAGGGCGCGTAAACCGTCGCAGAGGAGAGTTCGGATCGCTTTGCAAAGCCTCGCAAAGGTGATGGATCGATCCGTCTTGCCTACCTGCGTCTCCCTGTTCTGCGAAGGCATAGAGCCTCCAGCGCGCATCCGCTTCGGCCACATGTCCCAATTGCATAGGCATGGCATCCGCAAGCCGGACAACTGGTGCGGAATGAAATCGCTTGCCTATAACCAGCCCACGCGCCAGATGCTGGTGAACCGGTTCGGCGACCAAGTCCGAAGGCCCATAGTGAACCGAAAGCCCGCCGGTGAATTCCAGATTTTCGATAAACTGTTTTTGAAATCGGGGCATGTCGGTGCCGTCAAGCTCTGACTCGCCCGGTGGCGCACTCATGATCCGGGCCCATTTATGGTCGGTTTCGACCAGTCTTTTGGCCTCTTGCAAACGCTCGGCCGAGTAGCTGTGAAGAAGGTCAGGCATTGACCTTCCTGTCAGCACATGCACCAGTTTCCAACCCAGGTTGAATGTATCGCCCATCGACACGTTCATCCCCTGACCCGCCTTGGGGCTATGGGTGTGGCAGGCGTCGCCCGCCGTGAACACGCGTGGGGTACGTGTTGCAATTTCATGCTGCGGGACATCGTCGAACTTGTCGGTCAACCTGTGGCCGATCTCGTAGACCGACCACCAAACGACTTCTTTTACGTCGATGGAATAAGGACGAATGATCCGGTTCGCGGCAGCGATGATATGGTCAGCCGTTAGATTGCGGTTGGCGACCCGCTCATCCGGGTTCAGCTTGTCAAGCTCGACATACATTCGGAACAGGTATCCGCCTTCGCGTGGAAGGATCAGAACGTTTCCCTCCGAAGCCGATTGAACAAGGCATTTCCGCCGCAAGTCGGGGAAATCGGAATTCGCCAATATGTCCATAACGCCCCACGCCTGGTGTGCGGCGTCGCCTTGCAGCTTACCCCCGATAGCCCTGCGCACATTGCTGCGTGCACCGTCACAGCCTACGACATAGTTCGCACGTACTGTAAGCCGTTCAATCACGTCGCCATCATCGCCCAGGCGTTCAAGCTGGGCTGTGACGGAGTGATCTGTGGAACCGGCATCAATCGTCAAATCGCTGACACGAAGCCCGTAATGGGGTTGCAGCCGCGTTGGAGCGTTTCTCATCACCTCCAGAAACAGCTCATGAATCCGGGCCTGATTCATCAAGGTATGTGGCATCTCGGATTGATCGTCGGCCACGTCCTGCACCGTGCCCGCCCGGCGGATGTGGTCCGGGTTTGCGGGATTGGGCGTCCAGAATGCCGTTTGGTTGACCCAATACGCTTCGCGCTTCACTTTCTCAGCGAAACCAAACGCCTGAAACATCTCCATCGAACGGACGTTGACACCGTCCGCCTGGCCTTTCTCCATCGGACCCGGTTTTTGATCCACGATCATTGTCGAAATTTCGGCGAACCCGGCCAGTTGCGCCGCAAGGCAAAGCCCGGCCGGTCCACAACCCGCGATCAGAACATCAACCTTTTCGGGGAGGGTTGTGGGGTGGATGTGGTGACCGAACGCAGCCGGTTTGATATCCGGATCACCCGGACGAAATCCATCAACGTAATATTGCATTGTCCCCTCCTCCGCAGGTTCACGCAATTTTAATAACTATACTTACTAATTCCTGTCAACAAAGATATGTACACTCACTAATTGCCGCGGTAGTTCTGAAAAAGTGACGGCGTAAAGTGATTTCGGAGGTTTTGAATGAGTATTTACGGAATGGCGGGGCACCTCATCCGAAGGCTCAATCAGATTTCAACCCACGTGTTCTCGGTCCGGATGCAGGAGGCCGGGATCGACCTTACATCCGTTCAGTACGCAGCACTTGAAACAATTCGCGCCGAACCCGGCATTGATCAGGCGACAGTCGCAGCGAAAATCGCCTATGACCGCGCAACAATCGGCGGGGTTATCGACCGGCTGGAGCAGAAAAACTATGTCAAACGCTCGGTCAGTCAACGTGACAGACGCGCGCGAGAGGTCACCTTATCCGAAAAAGGAAAAGACATCCTAGCGGCAGCTGCGCCAGTCGTAATTGACCTGCAAAACGAGATCCTCGAAGGGCTAACTCCGAATGAACGCGAAACTTTCCTGAAGCTCGCAGGCAAGGCAGTTGAAGCTGTCACCAACGATAACACACGGTCTTGAATTCCACCGCGGGCGCTGGTCCAATTGAAACAGGGAAAGCAAATCCACCGTTTTCGCGCTTTAGTTACCGAAAACAGAAACTAAAATCTAAGAAATCTCAATTTACCTTTGAGCCAACCGAGGGCAATGTAATCCTGAGAGGATAACTTGGCGTCCGCGCATAACCTGTCTGTTGCGTAGCGTTTCGACGAAAAGGTTCACATGTGTGAGCATTCTGTTTTCCGAAAAGGACCTGAAACCAAACACTAAGAAAGTGGATCAAAATCGTTATAAAACATAACTAATATGAGCAATCATGAACAGGGATGATACTCATAGGTCATCTAGGGAGGAGACCATGACCAACTTGCGCAGAACCATACTCAAATCTGCAGTGGCGGCGATTGCTTTTGGCGCCATGTCAACCACTGCCATTGCGGCCGAAGTGACACTGCGGATGCACCAGTTCCTGCCGGCACAAGCCAACGTACCCAAGAACGTTCTGGATGTCTGGGCCGACAAGGTCGAAGCGGATTCGGATGGCCGGATCGAAATTCAAAGGTTTCCGTCCATGCAGCTTGGGGGCAAACCCCCCGAACTGATCGACCAGGCCATTGATGGTGTGGCCGACATTGTCTGGACGGTGTCCGGATATACGCCGGGCCGCTTTCCCCGGACCGAAGTGTTCGAACTGCCGTTCACCATGACGAATGCAGAAGCCGTCTCACGCGCCTATTGGGATCTGGCCGAAGAAACTATGATGGACGATGACTTCAAGCAATTCAAAGTTCTCGGGCTCTGGGTGCACGGGCCCGGTCTAATCCATTCAAAGGAGCCGATCGAAAGCATCGAAGATCTGAACGGTGTAAAGCTGCGCGCACCGACACGCGTAACGAACGGCCTTTTCAGCTCGCTTGGGGCAACCCCCGTTGGCATGCCTGTTCCCGCGGTACCTGAAGCGCTGTCTAAAGGCGTGATCGACGCAACTGTGATTCCCTGGGAAGTGACAGGCGCCCTGAAGGTCAACGAGCTGGTCGGGAACCACACGACCTTTGGCGACGACACGCTATATACCACCACCTTCATCTTCGCGATGAACAAGGACCGCTGGGATGCACTGCCGGATGATCTGAAGGCCGTCATCGACGCCAACTCGGGCGCTGAATTCTCGGCCTTCGCAGGCAAGCAGATGCAGGCCGATGATGACGGACCGCACAAGCAGGCAATGGAACGCGGCAACAACATCATCACGCTGAGCCCGGAACAGGTTGCGGAATGGAAGGCAGCATCACAGCCGACCACTGACGCCTGGATCGCCGAGATGGATGAAAAAGGTCTGGACGGAACCGGCTTGCGCGCCCGCGCGCTCGAACTGATTTCGCAATACTCCGGCAACTGATCCGGTCGCTCTTCCGGCGCTATTTCCCGCTGGGAGAGCAATCCCTTTGGAGTTGATCATGCAGAAACTGGTTGAGCGCATCGCGCGCTTCATGGCCGTTCTCGGCGGTGTGGTTCTGACTGCGCTGGTCCTGCTGACCTGTGTCAGCGTGCTGGGGCGCGGCTTGAACACGCTGGGTCACTCGGACATTCTGACGTCACTGTCGGAAGCAGCGGCAAATGCGCTGATTGCATCGGGCGTCGGGCCGGTGAATGGCGATTTTGAACTGGTCGAAGCCGGCGTTGCATTCGCCATATTCTCGTTCCTGCCGATCTGCCAGCTCTACGGCTCTCACGCCACGGTCGATGTATTCACAAACGCCCTTCCGGCTAAGGTGAACAAGGTGATCATCACGTTCTGGGAAATCGTCCTGTCGCTTGTCATCCTTTTGATTACATGGCGCCTGTTTGTCGGCATGCAAAACAAGCTGGACTATGGTGAAACGACCTTTCTGCTGCAATTTCCTGTTTGGTGGGCCTATGGGCTAAGCTTTGTTGCCGCCCTTGTCGCATCACTTGTTGCTGTCTATTGCGCCGTCGCGCAGGTCATCGAGCTTGTCACCGGGCGTCATATCCTGCCCTATCGCGGGGAGGCCGCACATTGACCATGCTCGAACTGGGCTACGTGTCCTTTCCCGTACTTCTTATAATGATTTTCCTGCGCGCACCGATTGGCCTTGCCATGTTGCTGTGCGGGATTGGCGGGCTGTATTTTGCCATGGGTGGCACCAGCATGTTCATGGCCAAGCTCAAAACCGAAACCTACTCTACCTTCTCCAGCTATTCGCTGACGATCATTCCGATGTTCCTGCTGATGGGGCAGTTCGCGACATTATCGGGCATGTCTTCGGCCTTGTTCAAAGCGGCCGAAAGCTGGTTGGGCCACCGTAAAGGGGGCGTCGCCATGGCGGCAGTTGGCGCTTGTGCCGGATTTGGCGCAATCTGCGGGTCCTCCCTGGCCACCGCCGCGACGATGAGCCGTGTCGCGCTGCCCGAACTGCGCCGCTACGGCTATTCCGGCGGGTTTTCGACCGCAACGCTTGCTGCTGGCGGCACATTGGGCATTCTGATCCCGCCTTCGGTGATCCTTGTGATCTATGCAATCCTGACGGAACAGAATATCGCCAAGCTGTTTCTCGCGGCCTTTGTCCCCGGCATTCTGGCAGCGCTCGGCTATATCATCACGATTTCGATCTATGTGCGCATGTATCCTGACGCCGCCGGCACCCGCGAAGCGATCCCTTATCCTGAACGCGTACGGGCACTGCTGGATGTCTGGCCTGTCCTGCTGGTTTTTGGCCTTGTTGTTGGTGGCATCTATCTTGGCTGGTTCACCCCAACCGAAGGCGCAGCCGTGGGGGCGGCGGGAACCGGGTTGATCGCTCTGATCTCGGGCAATCTGAACTGGCAGGTCTTCGTCGAAAGCATCATTGCCACGGCCTCAAGCACGGCGATGATCTTCTTCATCGTGTTGGGCGCAGGGCTGTATAACAGTTTCCTAGCGCTCACTCAGGTACCGCAGGAACTGTCTGGCTGGGTCGTTGGACTTGGGCTCAGCCCGTGGATGGTGTTGTGCCTGATCCTGGTGTTCTATCTGATCTTCGGATGTCTTATGGACAGCCTGTCAATGATCCTGCTGACAATCCCGATCTTCTTTCCGGTCATCAGCGCACTGGATTTCGGCATGAGCCCCGAACATGTGGCCATCTGGTTCGGTATTCTGGTTCTGATCGTTGTCGAGGTCGGGCTGATCACCCCTCCGGTCGGAATGAATCTGTTCATTATCAACGCTATGGATCGTTCAACCCCGATGACCCAAACTTACAAGGCAGTGATGTGGTTTGTCACCTCTGACATCATTCGGGTCATGATCCTGGTGCTGTTTCCAGCCATTACCCTGTTCCTGATCCCCTAGCTTAGACACCAACAGCGGTCCGGAGCAGGCCCATCCGAAAATAGGTATGAGATACAACAATGATTGAGCATAATAAATTGGAGAGAGCACCATGCAGCTAAGTGGATGTATCGCCCTGGTCACCGGCGGTGGAAGCGGACTGGGCGCTGCAACGGCAAGGCATTTCGCCGCCAGCGGAGCAAAGGTTGCCGTTTTGGATTTCAATGCTGACGGTGCGAAGGCAGTCGCTGACGAAATTGGTGGCCTTGCCCTGCAAGCCGATGTCAGTGACGAGGCCTCCGTCAGTGCCGCGTTTGAGACGGCAGTATCCCATTTCGGGTCGGCGCCCAGAATCGCCGTCAGTTGTGCAGGCGTCGGCATGGCGGCCAGGATCGTTGGGCGCGAAGGCAAGCTGTCATTCGACGTGTTCGAGAAAACTCTGCGCGTGAACCTTTTTGGCACCTACAACGTGATGAGCCACGCGGCGAGACACATGGCCGGTCTCGACCCGTTGGCTGACGGTGAACGCGGTGTGATCATCAACACGGCGTCGGTTGCGTGGCAGGACGGTCAATTGGGTCAAGCCGCTTATGCCGCGTCCAAAGGGGCAATCGCTTCGATGTGCCTGCCTGCCGCGCGGGAACTCGCACAGTCGGGTATTCGGGTGATGGCCATCGCACCCGGCCTGTTCCACACGCCAATGATGGAAGGCTTGCCGGAAGAGGTCACTGCCAAGATCACTGCGAACATTCCTTTCCCTGCCCGCCTTGGCGAAGCGCGCGAGTTCGCAATGCTCGCCGAACAGATCGTTGAAAACCCGTTTTTGAATGGCACCACTATTCGACTTGACGGCGCCGTTCGTCTGCCGCCCCGGTAAGGAGTTCCCCATGGACAGCCAAATCCTGAACATTGAGGTCAACGGATCCATCGCGACCCTGACCATGAACCGCCCAGACAAGCGAAACGCGATGTGCGAGGAACTGTTGGGCGCGCTGGATGATTTCTTTTCTGCACCACCCAAAAATGTGCGTGTGGTGATCCTGACCGGAACTGAAGGGCACTATTGTTCCGGGTTGGACCTGTCCGAGCATGTTCATCGTACAGCCGAGGAAAACCTGCATCATTCCCGTCACTGGCACAGCGTCATGGACAAGATCCAGTTTGGTGGGCTTGCGGTTGTCTCGGCCATGTTTGGTGCCGTGATCGGCGGCGGGCTGGAGCTTGCAGCGGCAACACATGTTCGCATCGCTGAACCTTCGACGATCTTTCAGCTTCCCGAAGGCCGCCGCGGAATATTTGTCGGCGGCGGTGCGACCGCGCGGGTCGGTCGCCTGCTGGGGGCCGATCGGATGACCGAGATGATGCTGACCGGCCGCAAATATCGTGCCGATGAAGGGGTATCGCTGGGGCTGGCACATTATAGCGTTGGTGAAGGCGAGGCTTTGGCGCTGGCCCAAACGCTGGCAGGTAAGATTTCCCGAAACGCGCCACTGTCAAACTATCTGATGATTCAGGCGGTCGCACGGATCAATGAAATGTCGCAAAACGACGGGCTGTTTACTGAATCTCTGGCTGCGGCCCTGTCGCAAACAACACCCGATGCGCAGGAGGGGCTGCGGGCCTTTCTTGAAAAGCGCGCCCCGAACTTCAGGTGAACACATGAAAAGGAAACATGAACACACGCCAGAAGACGGCGCGCCAAACACGATTAGCGATGCTACGCTGCGGGGGTTTGTCGGGTATCGCATGAAACGGGCCTTCAATGTGGTGCAGGAAGATCTGACAACAACTCTGCGCCCCTTTGATCTGCGAATGCTGACGTATACGGCACTGGTTCTCATCGTCGATAACTCCGGATTGCGGCAGTCCCAACTGGCTGATGCAATGGATATCGAGCGCCCGAACCTTGTCGTTATCATTGATGAACTGGAGCGCAGGGAACTGATCGTCCGCGACCGGGTACCCACCGACCGGCGCGCCTATGCCCTCAGGACGACATTGGCGGGAAGGCAATTATATGAAAAGGCCGTCGCCGCGGTTACCGCCCACGAAGGCAAGCTGCTGGCCGGTTTGGATGACGCAACCATCACCACCGTTTTCGATGCCCTCAGGACGATCGAAAAAGCGAGGAAAAGGGGCTGATCATGCAACGCACATCGGAATACCTGGTGCATTCTGTTTCGCGCGAAGATCGGGCCGACGGCTCCATCCTGCTAAAATCGAACCACACTCTTGGTCCTGTCGTCGACAAAACCGGTGTCTGGCTGCACGCCTGGGCCTCGGACGCGCCTGACCGCACGTTCATTGCTGAACGCAGCGGCGCGGGATGGCGCAAGGAATGCTATGCGACCACGCTTGAAAAGGTGCGAGCCATCGCAAGCTCGCTATTGGGGCGTGGGATGGGGCCAGACACACCGATCCTGATCATGAGCGGTAACGGCTTGGATCATGGCCTTCTGAGTCTGGCTGCTCAGTATATCGGCATACCAACAGCCCCCGTGGCTGAGCAGTACGCGTTGATCCATGGCGCGCACGGCCGCCTGCGCCATGCCATCGAACTGGCGCGCCCGAAGATGGCCTATGTCGTCGATGCGGATAAATACCGAGAGGCGCTGGAACTGGATGCGCTTCAAGGGGTCGAAATCGTAGCCAGCCGACAAGGCAGGAACAGTCAGGTCACAGCGTTCGACGAACTTCTCAAAGGGGATGTCAGTGTCGATCTTGGGGCCGCCTATGAACTGGTTGGCCCCGCCTCCGTCGCCAAGATCCTGATGACCAGCGGTTCAACCTCGGCCCCGAAAGGGGTCATCACGACCCAACGCATGATGTGTGTGAACCAAACCATGCTGGCCGACGCGTTGCCATTTCTGCGCACGCGTCCGCCCCGAGTGGTCGATTGGCTGCCATGGAACCACGTCTTTGGCGGATCACATAATTTCAACATGATGCTCGCCAACGGCGGAAGCTTCTACATCGACGACGGCAAACCGGTAGCTGGTCTGTTTGAGAGGACGCTGGAAAACCTGTCCATGGTCACCGGCACGCTCAGCTTCAATGTTCCCGTAGGTTACGGCATGCTGCTGGGCGCATTGCAGCGGGATGGCAATTTGCGGCGGCGGTTCTTCGAAGAACTTGATCTGATCTTTTATGCGGGCGCTTCACTGCCACAGGACATCTGGTCTGGATTTGAACAGATGGCGCTGGATGTCAAAGGTGAGATACCGCTGATGACCTCATCCTGGGGACTGACCGAGACAGCGCCCGCCACAATGATGCAGTCCGAGCCCATTGATCGTTCCGGGGTTGTTGGCGTTCCGATGAACGGCGTGACACTCAAGCTGATACCGGATGAAGACATGCGGTGCGAAATGCGCATCAAAGGGCCAAACGTGATGCCCGGGTATTTCAACGAACCCGAAAAGACGGCCAGTGTTTTCGATGAAGAAGGGTTTTTCATTACCGGCGACGCCATGCGGTTCATCGACCCGCAGGACGTAAACAAAGGTATGAAATTCGATGGCCGGATTTCTGAAGATTTCAAGTTGCTGACCGGTACATGGGTGCGTGCCGCGCAATTGCGGATGGACTTGTTGACCTGTCTTGCGCCTCTTGCTTCAGATCTGGTCATTACAGGTGCCGACCGAAATGAGATCGGCGTCCTGGTCTTTCCCGATGTCGCCGAGTTGAAGCGGGAAGGATTTGACCTGAGCGACGACAGTGGCGCCTACCGCTGCGCACTGTTGCAAGGCGAAATCCACCGCCGCCTGACAGAGCGCGCACGCGAGTTATCGGGCAGTTCCACACGGATCGGGCGCGCCATTGTCCTTAGCGAGCCCGCCTCGATGCCCGAGGGCGAAATGACCGCCAAGGGGAACCTCAATTTCCGCAAAATACTGACACGGCGGCAAAATTTACTTGTGCGTCTTTATGACGACGCCGACCCGGCAATCGTAAAGATCTGAGAAAGGAACGAACAGATGGTCGATATCTCCAAGGTTCGCGCAATCGACATTCACACCCACGCTGAAGAACCCTGCGGGTGCCACTCGGATGATGGCTATGACGACCTGCAGGCAACCATGGCCAACTACTTTGGCGCTCCGTGGAGCCACCCGCCTACGGTTCCCGAAACTGCACAGCACTATCGTGAGCAAAACATAGCCGCGGTGATCTTCCCGGTCGATGCCGAGCGGGAGACCGGCTATCGGCGCTACAAGAACGAAGAAGTTGCCGCTTTGGCGGCGGAAAATGACGATGTGCTCATCCCGTTTGCGTCAATCGATCCGCACAAGGGCAAGATGGGCGCACGCGAGGCGCGCCGCCTGATCCGCGAATTTGGTATCAAAGGGTTCAAGTTTCATCCGACGATGCAGGGGTTCTACCCCAATGACCGTATGGCTAATGACCTTTACGAGGCAATCGCCGAGGAAGGCTGCATCGCCCTGTTTCACACGGGCCAGACCGGTGTCGGTTCGGGCATGCGCGGCGGTAACGGAATGCGGCTTAAATACTCGAACCCGATGTTCATGGATGACGTCGCCGTCGATTTTCCGGATATGAAGATTATCCTCGCCCACCCGTCATTTCCCTGGCAGGAAGAGGCTCTGTCCGTGGCGCAGCACAAGCCCAACGTCTATATCGACCTGTCCGGTTGGTCACCAAAGTACTTCCCCGAGATCCTGGTGAAATACTGCAACTCGATCCTCAGGAAAAAGGTTCTGTTTGGGTCCGACTGGCCAATGATCACTCCTGAACGCTGGCTGTCGGATTTCGAGAAGATCAATATCAAGGACGAACTGCGCCCGGACATCATCAAAGGCAATGCCGCGCGCCTGCTGGGACTGACCCCGTGATGCTGCCCCCTGCCCCATCGCGTCCCTACCCAGTCACTTTGAGATTCGACAGTGCCAAACCGCCAGAACCGGGCCGCGTCGTGACCGCCGAACTTACCAGCTGTCGGGTGATATGATCATGAAGCCATTCGAAGCCCCGCTTACGGACATCTTATTCACGTTGAACCACGTAGCCCGGGCTACCGAGCTTCCAGACTGGGACGCTGACCTGGCTGGTGAGATCGGCGAACATTTTGCCGCCTTCGCACAAGGTGAAATTGCCCCGCTGGACGAGCCGGGAGACAGGCAGGGATGCACGCTGGAAAACGGTCGCGTATCCATGCCGGCTGGCTTTGCCCAAGTTTATGCCACGTATTCGGAACAGGGCTGGCCCTCTCTCACCGTGCCTGAGGAATATGGCGGTCAAGGGCTTGGAGCCTTGATGCTGGCCATCACGTCCGAGGTTTTTTCGGGCGCAAACCACAGCCTTCAGATGGTTACGGGGTTGGTTCCGGGCGCGGTGCGTACCTTGTTGCGCTTTGGCACAGAGGATCAGCAATACCGGTACATTCCGTCTCTGGCCTCGGGTGAAACTCTGGCCACCATGTGCCTGACCGAACCCGGGGCCGGATCTGACCTTTCACGCGTGCGCTGCCGGGCGGAACCTGCCGAGGATGGCTGGAAGGTCACGGGCGGAAAAATCTTTATCTCTGGCGGTGACCAGGACATGAGCGATCACATCCTGCATCTTGTGCTTGCGCGCACGTCCGATGACGGCGTCAGAGGTTTATCGCTGTTTCTATGCCCCAGCTCCTGCACAGACGGCAGCCGCAACCAAGCTACCGTAACGCGCATCGAGGAAAAGATGGGCCTGCATGCCTCGCCCACGTGCCAGCTGGCATTTGATGGTGCCAAAGCCGAATTGATTGGGGCCGAGGGTGAAGGTCTGATGGCCATGTTCACCATGATGAACCACGCCCGGCTTGATGTCGCCCTACAGGGCGTCGCGCACGCCGCGCGGGCTTATGACATTGCCAGTACTTATGCCAGTGAAAGGGTACAGGGACGCAATCCCGACGGTCAACCGGCAACACTGGATCAACATGCCGACATCCGCCGCATGCTGGATCAAATCGATTGGCTGGCGGTCAGTAGCCGCAGTCTTGCACATCTTGCATTTGTCACCATGGAACGGGGCACATCGCCTGACCTGGTCGATTTTCTGACCCCGGTCGCCAAGGTCTATTGCTCCGACGCCGGTATCAAGGCCGCCGAATTGGGTATGCAGGTTCTGGGCGGCTATGGCTATTTGCGCGAATACCGGCTGGAGCAGACCTATCGTGACGCCCGAATTACCTCGATTTACGAAGGGGCCAACGGCATACACGCGCGTATGCTGGCAACACGTCTGGCCGCAGGGCCTGCGGGCGACGCCTTTGCCGAATTTGTTTCACAAGAAGCCGAGCATTGGACATGCAATGCAATTTCGGACGCACTGGACACTTGGCAATCCGCTCGCAGAAAGCTGAAACATGGTGACAGCGCGGCGATGGCGCATGGGTTCATGCAAACGACGATTGATACCGCTCTGATCTGCTTGCGGGCGCGGCTGCGCAACGCCGCGAGCCTCCACCCATCCCCGGAACGGATCAAACGCATTTGCGGTTGAGGCTTGATCCACACGCACGGATTATCGACAACCAATACCCATCGCCAGTCGGACAGAAAGGCAGGCAACATGACAGATCCAAAAGTGCTGATCGCGGGCGGTGGTATTGCCGGGTTGTCGCTGGCGCTGACACTGCATCAGATTGGCATCGACTGCACCGTCTTTGAAAGCGTTCGGCACCCGCGCCCGCTGGGTGTTGGGATAAACCTGCAACCCAACGCAGTGCGTGAGTTGTACGATCTGGGTTTCACGGCTCGGGACTTGGACGGGTTCGGCGTCCCAGCGCGGGAATGGGCGCTTGTTGGTTTGAATGGGCATGAGATTTATTCGGAACCGCGCGGAACTTTTGCCGGTTACAACTGGCCGCAATACGCGGTGCATCGCGGCGCGTTTCACATGGCGCTTTACAAGCGGTTTGTCGAACGCGCAGGCCCGGATGCCGTACGCCTTGGCGCTCGGGCCACTGGGTACCAGATCAATGCGGACGGGACGGTTACAGTGCGGCTGCAAACTGACGAGGGGGCTAACCGCGAAACCGGTGCCATTCTGATCGGTGCCGACGGTATCCATTCAGCCATCCGCGCCCAAATGCATCCAAGCCAACCTCCGATCCATTGGGGAGGTGCCGTCATGTGGCGCGGCACAACACTGGCAAAGCCTGTGCGCACGGGTTCCTCCTTTGTCGGACTGGGTACGCATAAGAAACGAATGGTGATCTACCCGATCTCGCACCCCGACCCCGAAACCGGCTTGGCGCTGATAAACTGGATTGCCGAAGTCACCCACGATGACCCGGCCGCGCATGCGGCAACCGGATGGTTCCGGCAGGTTGAGGCCAAGGATTTTGCGCACCATTTTGACGGATGGACCTATGACTGGCTGGATGTTCCAGCTCTGATCCGCGGTGCGGGTGTGACATACGAAAACCCGATGATCGACCGCGATCCGGTTGAAACGTGGGTTGACGGGCCGGTTGCCTTGATCGGAGACGCCGCCCATCCGATGTACCCCACCGGTTCGAATGGGGCCAGCCAGGCGATCATGGACGCCCGCGTTTTGGGGGCCAGCTTGCTCAAGCATGGCGTGGGTTCAACCGCGCTGGTGGCTTATGATGACACGCTGTGCGGTCCGGTGTCAGACCTTGTCCTTCGCAATCGGGGTGCCGGGCCTTTTGGCCTGTTGAATTTGGTCAACGACCGCTGTGCCGGTGTGTTCGACGATATTGAAACGGTCATTCCCTTGGCTGAAAGGGCCAGTTTCATGGCCAAATACAAAGCTGCCGCCGGTTTCGCGCGTGACGCCCTGAACAGTGCACCGCCAACGATTGCGCCCGGCTCGCAACTTGTGCGGCAGGTGTAATGTATGAGCCGTCGGAAATAGAACACCTGCGCCCATGACAACAGCGTTTCGCCGGGCCTGTGTATCGCTCGCAAAATCACGCGCTGCCGTGAACGATTTTGCGGGACCACAGCTTGCCCCTCTGAATTTTCGTTTGTGGCGAAACGACCAACAGCTAAACGGAAAGAATGCACCGGATCAGACCTGTCTGAACGCCAGACATGGTTTGATCGAAGAAAATTAATTTCATTGCACCGCCTTCTCATGTTCAATTGCACGCAAGGCGGCATGACCAGCGAAAGGATTGATAATGCAGGATCATGGATATGCGTCAGGACGACTGAACCTACCTTTCGTTGGAATATCGACCTTTGGAAAATCTCCGTATGTCGAGGATTGGGACAAAATTGATGCGGATGTTTGTGTCCTAGGTGCCCCCTTTGATTTCGGCACCCAATGGCGCGCCGGGGCAAGATTCGGCCCTCGGGCCGTGCGCGAGGCTTCGACCCTGTTCAGTTTTGGACATGCCGGTGCTTATGACCACGAAGACGATGCTACCTATCTGGACAGTTCCGTGCGCATCGTGGATTTGGGGGATGCAGATATCGTCCACACAAAGACCGAGGTCAGCCACGAAAACATCGCCTATGGTGTTCGCAAAATTCTGTTCGCCGGGGCGCTGCCGCTTGTGATCGGCGGCGATCACTCTGTCAACATTCCCTGCATTTCCGCGTTTGAAGATGATTGTGCACAAAATGGCCCGATCCACGTGGTTCAAATCGATGCGCATCTGGATTTCGTAGACGAGCGTCACGGTGTCACCAATGGCCACGGCAACCCCATGCGACGGGCGATCGAGAAAGACTATGTCTCGGGGATGACCCAGTTGGGCATTCGAAACGTCTCGTCAACCGCCAAGGAAGGATACGAGGACGCACGCGCACGTGGATCAGACATCCTGTCCGTGCGTCAGGTGAGAAAGCTGGGAACCGGGGGCGTTCTTGAACGCATTCCTGAAGGTGCTCGGTACTATGTGACAATAGATATCGACGCCTTTTGCCCCTCTATCGCGGCGGGGACCGGGACACCCAGCCATGGCGGATTTCTGTATTATGACGTACTGGAAATCCTTCAAGGCCTCGCTAAACGCGGCAATGTCGTCGGCATCGACCTTGTCGAAGTGGCACCAGCCTATGACCCCAGCGAAAGCACGCAGATTCTGGCTGCGCAGCTATTGTTGAATTTCCTGGGTTTCATCTTTCACGAACGCGCCGGTCGCGAAAAATGAAGGGGGAACGTATATTCCCCCTTCTTTGTATCAGGCACCGATGATGTTGTGGCCGGGCCCATATGGGAAGCCGGTGATGTTCTCGGCCCCGTCTTCGCCCACCACCAGAATATCATGCTCGCGGTAGCCCCCTGCACCGGGTTGCCCTTCGGGGATCCACAGCATGGGCTCGATTGAAACGACCATTCCAGGTTCCAGCACGGTGTCGATATCCTCGCGCAGTTCCAGACCCGCCTCACGCCCGTAATAGTGGCTGAGAATGCCGAACGAGTGGCCATACCCGAACGAGCGGTATTGCAGTAGCCCCTCATCGGCAAAGAAACGGTTGATCTCGGCGGTGATGCCTGAACAGGTCGCACCGGGTTTGATCAGGCTCAGGCCCAGTTCATGGGCCGCCACATTGGCCTTCCAAAGGCGCAGGCTGTCAGCGTCCGGCTCACCCAGAAACAGGGTACGTTCCAGCGCGGTGTAATAGCCCGAGATCATCGGGAAAGTGTTCAGCGACAGGATATCGCCTTTTTGCAGAGCGCGTTTTGTAACCGGGTTATGTGCGCCATCGGTGTTCAGCCCGGACTGGAACCAAACCCAGGTGTCGCGATATTCGGCGTCTGGATAAGCGCGCGCGATTTCCTCTTCCATTGCGTCTCGGCCCGCCATGGCAATCTCGATCTCAGTTGCGCCTTCACGGATGGTGGCATGGATCGCCGCCCCGCCAACATCCGCGGTGCGAGCCCCACCCTTGATCAATTCAATCTCTTCAGCGGATTTGACCATGCGCGCGGTCATTGTATCCGGCGCGATGTCAACCAGCTCGGGGGTACCCAGCATCCGCAGGGCGGTGTCGCGGGCGGCCAGCGTCATGTGGTCGCCTTCAATGCCGATCCGCTTGGCGTTGCCGATCAGACTTGCAACCGCACGCCAATAGTTGTCGCGCTTCCAGTCAGTATAAATCACGTTGTCTTCGACTGACCGGCGCCACGGTTGCCCGGCGTCGATGTTGGCCGAAACGGTGGTGCAGGCCTCTTGGGTGACCACGCAGCCATACGGACGGCCAAAGGAACAATACAGAAAGCCCGAGTAGTAGGCGATATTTTGCATCGATGTCAGCAGAACCGCAGGAATATCACGTGCGGCCATGATGCTGCGAAGCCTGCTGAGACGGCGATCATACTCACCCTTGCTGAACGGCAAAGGCGCTTTGTCACCATTGTGACAGGTAAAGAATTCGGGGCGTTTTGATGTGTCGGTCATCACTTGGTCTCTCATCTTTGCCGGGCGACAAATCCCGGCCACATGTCCCGGCGTTCAGGACAGGCGGTCTCGGGGTCCGAGAGCCGATCATCCCCTTAAACGCCGCGACGCCATCGCAGCGGAGATGAACACGTGAATCGTTAGATCAGACAGAATGCTCCGTCAAGCGGGTGAAAGCCCCCGCAAACGTTCGGACCGACGCCGCAGCAACTCAACCGTAGTCAGCAGCGCAATCGACAGAACCACCAGGATCGTCGCAACCGCCAGAATGGTCGGGCTGATCTGTTCCCGCAGGCCCGTGAACATCTGCCACGGCAGAGTCTTCTGACTGGCTGAGCCAACGAACAGAACCACCACAACTTCGTCGAACGAGGTGATGAAGGCGAACAGGCCACCCGAGATCACACCCGGCAGAATCAGCGGCATCTGGATCTTGAAGAAGGTCCGCACCGGCCCTGCCCCCATATTCGCAGCCGCCCTCGTCAGCGAACGATCAAAGCTCACAAGCGTGGCGGTCACAGTGATGATCACGAACGGGATACCCAAAACGGCGTGCGCCAGGATGACTTTCAGATAGCCCACAAAGTTCTTGTTCATGCCCAGCGTCCCTTCAAGGAACCGTCCGATATCGCTGTAGAAAAAGAACATGCCAGTGGCCGATATAATCAGCGGAACGATCATCGGCGAAATCAGGATGCCCATGATAGCACGGCGGCCGGGTACGTGGCTCTGGCTGAGGCCAATGGCAGCCAGAGTGCCAAGCGAAACCGAGATGATTGTGGCAATCGGGGCAATGATCAGCGAGTTCTTGAAGCTGCGTTGCCATTCGTTGTTGGTAAAGAAATCACGGTAGTGCTTGAGTGAATACCCTTCAGGGTCCAGTCGCAACATCTCGGGCGTGAAGGTAAAGAAATCCTGCGCATTGAACGACAGCGGCAGAACCACAAGGATCGGTGTGATCAGGAAAACGAAGATCGCACCGCAGATCACCCGGAACAGGTAGTGGTAAAACACCTGCTGCGCGGTCAGGTATGGCAATAGCTTGCGCCGGTATCGCCCTTCGTACAACCAATAAGTAAACCAGGCGAAGAACCAGCCGCCCAGCAGGCCAAGTACTCCGCCCATTGGGCCCGACATCAATAAGCCCGCTATGCCAAAACCAATGATGTTGATCCAGCGGGCCATCTTCTCGTTCTTCAAAACGGTGATGTAGACCCAAGCGAGCGCAGAAATCAGGACAGCGCCGCCAATGATGCCCAAAAGAACCGAGCCGTTACCCGCGCCGACAAAGACACCGGCGAAGGCGCCTGCCAGCGCGACACTTGGCAGAACCATGGACAAAGGTTTGCGGGATATCGGAGTAAGTGCGGCCATGTCGATTATCCCAGCTTCACGTTATCAATGCCCACGATCTTGTCGTAGACCCAGTAGAGCAGCAGAACGACCGCCAGAAGTATCGTTCCCAGCGCCGCCGCCAGTCCCCAGTTCAGTGAGGACGAGATGTGATAGGCGATCCGGTTCGAGATGAAGACACCTTTGGTACCGCCCACGATTTCAGGCGTGATGTAGTAGCCAATCGCCAAAATGAACACGAGGATTGAACCCGCGCCGATACCCGGAATAGATTGAGGGAAGTAGATGCGCCAGAACGTCGTCCAGTTGGTCGCACCCATGGATTTCGCGGCACGCGTGTAGGATTCCGGAATGGTCTGCATCACCGAATACATGGGCAGAATCATGAACGGCAGCAGGATATGCGTCATTGCGGTGATCGTACCGATCTGGTTATTGATGATCACCAGTCGCGCATCGTCAGCCACCAACCCCAGCCAGACCAGCGTTTCGTTGATCACGCCCTGTTGTTGCAGCATCACCTTCCACGCCGACGTCCGCACCAACAGTGACGTCCAGAACGGCAGAAGCACAAGGATCATCAGCAGATTTGAGACACGCATCGGCAACGTCGCCAGCAAATAGCTGACCGGATAAGCCAGCAGGATACAGGCACCCGTTATTACCAGAGACATAAACAGCGTTCGACCGAACAGCTTAACAAGGATTTGCTTGTCTTCGGGTTGTGCCTGCGCGCCGTCGGGGGTTCTGCGCATATCTACCGCGTTCAGAAAATACCCGTTGGTGATCTTCGGCGAATGGGTTTTGATCACGCGCCACGTTTGTGTATCGCCCCATCCGTCGTGAATATCTATTAGTTGCTCTTTAAACGGACCATCCGTTTCAGGATCCAGTTTCTTGATCTGACGACCTGACTTGCGGAACATCGAAGACATACCGGTTTCTTCGTAGTTCAAACGCGAACCAAGCCGTGTGTGCTCTTTATTGTCAATCGCAACAATCATGTCCCGCACAAAGGCATCATACACGCCCTCGCCCGGCAATTCTCCAGACTGTTCATCCCAGTTTTGAAGCGCCTCGACGGTAAGAGGCAGAGTGTCAGAGACGATGTTGTTTTCTACTGAACGGAATAGCATCGCAGCTATTGGAACAATAAAGGAAAACAGAACGAACAGAAGCAAAGGAGCGATCAACAGCAAGGCACGCAGCTTTTGCCGCCGCAACGAGCGTGCCAGCGATAGCTTGAGCGGTGTTCCATCCGCTGCCAGCATGGGTCCGGCATTTTGGCTTGCGTCAGTCATTGGAGCCCCTTGGATCTGTCTTGGTTCAGGGGCGGCGCACCGCCCCCGACTGTGTCATGAAATCAGACGCTCATTGCGCCAGCCACGCCTGGAATTTGGCGTCGATGTCATCACGGTAATCCGCCCAGAACTCGTAGTTATACAAGAACGTGTTCTTGGCGTTTTCCGGATCGGTCGGCATATGCGGGGCCATGTCGATCCCCAGATCGGCGTGCTGACCAACCAGCGGAGCCGACGAGGCGCGGGCCGGACCGTACGAGATGTACTTGGCCTGATCCGCCAGACGCTGAGTGTCGGTTGCGAACATGATATAGTCCAGCGCGCGCTGCTTGCGCTCATCACTCAGACCGGCAGGAATGATCCAGCCATCCAGATCGAACACCTGCGCGTCCCACAGCATTGCAACCGGCTGTTTCTGCTCTTCAATCACGCTGAACAGACGGCCGTTATAGGTCGAACCCATGATGACTTCGCCGTCAGCCAGCAGTTGTGGCGTGTCCGCACCGGCAGACCACCAGACAACGCTGTCTTTGATGGTGCCCAGCTTGGCCAAGGCCTGATCCTGACCTTCCGAAGTCGCCAGAACGTCATAGACATCATCCTTGGCGACACCATCACACAACAGCGCCCATTCCATGTTGTTGATCGGACGCTTCTCCAGCGAACGTTTGCCCGGATAGGTTTCCAGATCGAACACTGCACAGATGTCGGTCGGCGGGGTGTCACCGACCAGATCAGTGCGGTAGCCGAATGTGGTCGAATAGACGATCTGCGGGATAAAGCAGTCGCTGACCAGCAGGTCGCCGAAATCCTCAGAGGCGGGCGTGCCATCCGGAGCTGCGGCCAACTGGCTGTCGAAATCGATCTCGAGGGCCAGACCTTCGTCGCAAAGACGGATCGCGTCAGCGGCCACAACATCTACCACATCCCATGTGATGTTGCCCGCTTCGTTCATTGCGCGCAGTTTGGCAACGGCTTCGGCCGAGCTGTCATCGTTCAGAATGGTGATACCGGTCTTTTCCGAATAGGGCTCGTGATACGCCTTCAACTGCGACTTTGAATAGGCACCGCCCCAGGAAACGATGGTCATCTCCTCGGCTGAAACAGTGCCCGCAGCCGTCGCAATTGCAGCCGCAGTGAGCATGATCTTGGTTGGTTTCATGTGTTACTCCCAGTTCATCCCGTTTTATGTGGTGGTCAGCCGATGCACGGGTTTTCACCGGCCGGTCCCTCAGCTTAACCGCGCTTGTCCCGCGCGGTTTGGTCTATGCGTCGAGCGCACGACAATCCTGTGCCAGCCAGCCGATCTCGATCTCTTGACCTGGGGTCAGGCGTACGGCGTCAGGCGCATTTCGAGTTTTGGCGATGAATTCGTTGTTTCCGGCAACGGACATGCGGAACCGGAATACGTCGCCCATGTAAATGAACTCTTCGACCCTTGCTTTCAAAGTATGCGCGTCAGCATGCAGTCGGTCTTTGTTGAATTCCACACGTTCAGGGCGGATCGAAACTTTGGTCCGGTCGCCTGCGCTGTGGACGTTGATCGGAACCGCGTCGATTTCCGAGCCATCATCCAGACGTACGACGCAAGTGTCGCCGTCAATTGATTTAACAACACCTTCCAACGTGTTGTTTTCACCAATGAATTGCGCGACAAAACTGTTTTCCGGCTCTTCGTAAAGCTGATCAGGCGGCGCCAGCTGTTGAATGCGGCCGTCATCAAATACAGCCACCCGATCTGACATGGTCAGCGCTTCGGTCTGGTCGTGGGTCACGTAGACTGTTGTGATCCCAAGCTCATGGGCCAGACGCGTGATTTCGAACTGCATATGTTCACGCAGCTGCTTGTCCAATGCCCCCAATGGCTCGTCCATCAAGACCAGTTCGGGTTCGAATACCAAGGCACGAGCCAGAGCAATCCGCTGTTGTTGCCCGCCCGACAGCTGAGCAGGACGTCGGCCACCAAAGGCGCCCATCTGAACCATATCCAGCGCGCGCTTGACCTTTTCATCCCGCTCCGACTTGCCCAGTTTACGGACTTCCAGTGGAAACGACAGGTTTTCGGCTACCGTCATATGCGGGAACAACGCGTAGTTCTGAAAAACCATGCCAATACCGCGCTTGTGCGGCGGGATATTGTTGATGGGCTTGCCGCCCAGGAGGATTTCACCGTGCGTGGCGGTTTCAAATCCGGCGAGCATCATAAGGCAAGTCGTCTTGCCCGAGCCTGACGGCCCAAGCATTGTCAGAAACTCACCTTTGGGCATTGCAAGGTTTAAGTCTTTTACGACGAGGTTCTCGCCGTCATAAGACTTCTGTACGCGTTGGAATTCGACAAACGCGGCGTCGTTCATTGTATCGGCCACAAGACCCCCTGTTACGTCAAATGATTATCCGTCTTCTGCGGATTTCATTGATCTGTAGCCGTTAGTTAAGACCAAGCGATGTTCACATTGCAACAGTGAATCCTGATTTTGTTACACAATATCGGGATTTAACAGCTCACCCGGCTTCGTTCAGAGCACGCATATGCCACGCAAGACTTTGATTACTGGACAGAACCGGCTTGCCGATACGCGCGCGAATCTCGGGAATAGCCTGTTGCGTGCGAAGGTTTGTGCAACTTAGAAAAACCGCATCAACCGACGGGTCCGAGCCCAGTTTTGTGGCAGCGTCAATGACGGATTGCACCGAAATCCGAACAACTTTGGCCTCTTCTGATTCCCCGAATGTCCCAAAAACATCCATCTCCACTCCGCCTTGGGCAAAGGCCCGGCGCAGGGGAAGGTTTACCTCTTCAATATAGGGCGACAGCAGCGCGAATTTCGAAACGCCCAAGTGTCGCGCACAGGCCGTTGCCGCACGCAAAGGGTTTGTAACCTCGGCGGTCTGGCATGTCTGTTTGACAAGTTCTGCCACGCGGTCGGACCCGATAACCGAGCTTGCAGACGTGCACCCGTACCCGACAACGCGATAAGGTCGCGCGCTGGGCAGCAATCCGGCGGCGGCCGGCAGCGCCTTCTCCATTTCCGCAAGGCTTTCCGTCGTCACCTCGATCCCGCTGGGAATTCGCGTCACGTAAATTGGATACTTGCGGTCCGAAAAATACGAGCTGAATTCGGGCTCCAACGTTTCATCTGTCTGCAACACGATCAGACCAAGCGGGGTGGCCTTGGGATCGTCTTCATCAAGAGCGTAATGGATCCGGGTCATATCTCGATCACCTCTGGCCCTATGCGTGGGCTTAGAAAACGTGGGGTGCCTTCGGTGATGACAATGTTTTCTTCATGGACAAGTATTTTTGTACCAACGGCGATGCCCGGCTCCAACGTCAAAACCATGCCGGGTTCCAGCACGGTCTGGTCTGCCGGGATAAGGGACGGCCACTCTGTCAGTGACATCCCCAACCCATGACCCAACCGCCCCGCATCTGTGCCTTCGGCCTCTTTGGTCAGAACCGTGTTCATGGCATGAAACAAATCCGAGGCAGTAGCACCGGGCCGTGCGATCTCGAGCGCGGCATCCGAGGCTTCTACCAGTCTGGCGTGCGCTGATTTCACCTCGGGCCGGGCTGGGCCGACGGACCAATTGCGATCAAAATCACAGAAGTAGCCATCCCAAACCAGACCTGTATCCAGCATAAGCACGTCGCCAGGTTCCAACGGCGCCGAAGTTGCAGGTGATATTACATCACTGTAACCGCCCTGCTCTGCCCCGCCTGCAAGATACGGCACCCAATCGGCCCCTTCCTCAAGGCAGAGCATCTGGAACCGGCGAAAAACCATGTCCAAAGGCACTCCTGCGCGGGCAACCTCGGGAACGCGGGCGAACGCGCGTCCAGCGATATCGCAGGCTGTTTGGATCTTCGCAATTTCAGCCTCGGATTTGATCATGCGCAACCGGCGCAGGATACTCTGATCACCGGTAATGCGACGCGAACCGAGAGCGCCGCGCAAGCGTTCAATGTCCGCCATGGGCATCCGCACATGTGTCTCATGACCATCCGGCACCCCGATATTGCCCGAAACGGGCGTCAGTTCGGCCAAGACGTCGGCCAGAAGCGAGATACCGTCGTCCTGCAAGTCGGGCGCACTCCAGGTTCGGATGTCATCGATCCAGGTCTGCCCCATGAGCGCGGCCCCGATCGAAGGGATCACGGCCACCGGTTTGCCCGCGGCAGGCACTACCAGAAACCATGGCCGGGTTGGGCTTTCCCAAAATCGGGTGAGATAGCCGGTAAAGTAGCGCACATCAGTTTCTGTCGTCAGCAGCAGCGCCGATAAATCCGCGACTCGCATCAACTCCTGCGCGCGTTTGGTACGCGCCTCGAATTCTGCCTGATCGAACCCCCTCATTCCGCGATCTCCGACAGAAAGCACAAAACGCGTGAGTATTCGTCGATCCCTATGGCTTTCCGCGCGGTTTCGTTCATCACTGCCGCAAGGCCTGCCCCGCCGGACGCCGTGGTGGCCAGCCCGGCCTTTGCCATTGCGTCAAGCTTTGCCGCCACATCGTCGTCTGACAGGGTCAGGAACAGGTCTGCGTCGCGAGCCAATCCGTTTAACGCGATCAACGATGGTTCCTTGCAGTCCAGACGCCCCATAATGCTGTCAGGGCCATCCGCGAAAACACATTTTCCGGCGGCTATGCTGGCCTGCAACGCGGGTGCCGCTTCGGGTTCAACCACAACGATCTTCGGTGCGTCGCCCCAGATGTTTCGTGCATAGGCAGCAACGGCACCGGCCAGCCCGCCCACGCCTGCCTGCAACAGAATATGCGTCGGAACCTCGGGACACTGCCTGACAGCCTCTGCCGCCATTTGCAGATAGCCTTCCATAAGCGTCCATGGCAGGTCATAATATCCTTCCCACGAACTGTCCGACAGCAATATCCAACCGTTTTCGTCGGCAGCCATTCTCGCGGCCTCCATGCTGGCGGCATAGTCAGCACCACTTCGAACAACTTCGGCTTTTTGGCCTTTGAGACGTTCCGCAAAGGTTTCGGGCACAGTTTCAGCAATGTAAACAACAGCTTTCGCACCGAAAATTCTGGCACCCGCCGCAACACTCATGCCGTGGTTCCCGGCGCTGGCGGTCACATAGGTTGCGCCTGCCAGAGTTTGTTCACCCGGCTCACCTGTCCTCTCGGCCGCATGACGCGCAATTACATAGGCCGCCCCTAAAGCTTTGAACGAACCAAGGTTCATCCGCGCCCGCTCATCCTTCACCCAAAGCTGGGCTACAGGGGCCAGTTTCCCAACATCCACCAATGGCGTTTCTTTCGCGACAGGGCACTGAGAAAGCAAATCTTCAACACGGGCAGCATTTGTAGAAGGATACGGCGCAGACGGTGCAAGCTTTTGGCCCGCCCGATGTGGATTGGTGATGACCTGCATACTTCTCCCCTGAGTTTAGGCCCGTTGACGTGATCCCATCGGTGGAACACTGTCAACCAACGTCTGACGTCAATCAGGGACGTTGACGGTATTCGAGGCCTGTTCTGCAACCAACGCCAACAGCCAGTCGTGAAACAGCCGGGCAGCCGGATTGGCAGCGTTGGACGAAAGGTAGTACCCTTCGTTGCTGTCCACCGAACATTCATGCACGCGTACGACCAGACCCGCGGCAATCGCATGGGTCGTCAGTAATTCGCTGACCAAGGCGACACCGCTACCATGAACGGCCAGTTGCAGGGCCATCCCAAATGTATCGACAAAAACACCGGGTTGGCGGCGCAAGCCCTGTTTTTCAAACCATGTGCCCCACCCACTTGATGTCCCGACAGCCTCGATCAGCGGCAGGTCAAACACGTCTCCTGCGACTGCCGGGGATTTCACAGCAACCAGCCGGTCAGGTATCAGTCGGACAGCGCCATGCCCTACCTGTTTCTTTGACCCGAACCGAGCCTGAACATCAGCGTGAGACGCGTGGAAATCATCGGGCCAGATCGCACTGAGAAGCCGAACGCGTACTTCAGGATGGCGTCTGGTAAAATCTGACAGGTATGGGGCAATAACCCAATGGGCGATGCTAACAGACGTGGCGACAGTCAAGATGTCTCCGGAGGCACTGGCGTCCACGCGCCCGGCAGCCGCGGCAAGCGCTTCAAGCGCGCTGCCAACCTCGGGCAATAGTTTACGCCCCGCATCCGTCAGCGCCAAGCTTCTGGGGTGCCTCACAAAAAGAGCTGTCCCCAAACGCATTTCGAGCGATTTCACCTGCTGACTGACCGCCGATTGCGTCAACCCAATCTCTTCGGCAGCCGCCGTAAAGCTAAGCGTTCGTGCAGCCGCCTCGAAGGATCGGAACCAGGTCAGTGGTGGAAGAGATTTACCCATTTGGTCAAGCTGTCCATTAGTCTTTTTAATGGCAAAGCACATAATTCAATCATTTGTCAAAAACCCTGTCCGTTTTTAACGTTTGCGAGCGCGACAGGAGAGCTTTGATGCAACCGGAAATACGTAAGATTGTCACCTACGATGAGGAGGTCCTTGTCGAGGGCTTCCAAGCCGCCAAAACCCCATGGCGCATGTTTGCCGTGGCCGCAGTGGTTCACAACCCCTGGGCAGGACGGTTTGTGGAAGACCTTAAACCCGAGATACAAGCCTATGGCCCTGTTCTGGGTGAGATGATGACGAAACGCATGATCAAACTGGCCGGGAGTGGAGAGGCAATCGAAGCCTATGGCAAAGCCGCTGTGGTCGGGCTGAATGGTGAGGTCGAGCACGCTTCGGGCCTTATTCACACCTTGCGATTTGGTAATCACTACCGAGAGGCCGTCGGCGCGAAATCCTATCTGGCGTTCACCAACACACGTGGCCCGGCAAACGCACCGATCATGGTGCCGTTGATGGATAAAAACGATGCCGGGCGGAGGTCGCACTACCTGACAATTCAGTTCTCGATTTCTGACGCACCGCGCGATGACGAAGTTGTGGTCGTATTAGGCGCAGCAACCTCGGGCAGACCGCACCACCGTATCGGTGACCGCTATCAGGATCTTAAGGATTTGGGCCATGACCTGGACAACCCGGCCGCGGTCTGAGATCGGCGGGCTGGCGGCCATCCAGACCGGTTCGGGTCAGAATATCCTTCTGTTGCATGGTGTTGGCTTGCGGGCTGAAGCCTGGGGCGCGCAATTGGACGGGCTGGCTTCTGAAGGTTGCATGACCGCTCCGGACATGCCCGGACATGGAAACAGCCCTTTGGCTGACATGAGGTTGGGGTTGTCGGCGTACACCGAAGCGGCACGGGGTGTTCTGGACTGCCTGAGTGGTCCGGTCGTTTTGGTGGGCCACTCGATGGGGACCATGATCGCGCTGGATCTTGCCGCCAAAGCGTCAGACCGGGTATGTGGGATCGTCGCATTGAACGCGGTTTTTGAGAGAGACGCGAATGCGGCACAGACCGTGCGCGACCGTGCGGCGCAGCTGGATGGCAAGACGATCGCTGATCCCACCAGCACATTGCATCGATGGTTCGGAGACGTCGCCTCGGCCGAGCGCGATGCCTGCCGTAGTTGGCTGACGGCGATGGACCCGGCTGCGTATAAAACGGCCTATTCCGTCTTCGCCCACAGTCAGAGCCCTCAGCGCGACGCGTTGGAGAAACTAAGCTGCCCGGCGCTTTTTCTAACCGGCAGTCTTGAACCCAATTCGACCCCGGAGATGTCACGCGCCATGGCGGACACCGCAATGAACGGACGCGCGCAAATCATTGAAGGCGCTGCACATATGATGCCAATGACGCATGCACCTCAGGTCAACGCCGCCATTTCCAGCTTTCTGAGTGAGCTGCGCCAATGACCGCGCTTGATCCTCGTGACCTTCGTCGTGCTTTTGGACGGTTCATGACCGGTGTGACGGTTGTGACGACGCGCGATGACACAGGCAATCCACTCGGCTTCACGGCCAATTCCTTCACTTCGGTTTCTCTCGACCCGCCGCTGCTTTTGGTTTGTCCGGGAAAAAACCTGTCTTCTTATCACGAATTCGCAACCTGCGCCCGTTTCGCGGTGAACATTCTGGCCGAGGGGCAGGAAGATGTATCCAATACGTTTGCCGGGTTCAAAGGTGATCGATTTGCCAAAGTCGATCACTGCTTTGATACGCACGACGTCCCTTTGATCAGAGGGGCAGTCGCAACGTTTTCCTGCCGTACTCATCAGGTTGTCGAAGCCGGGGACCATTGCGTTTTGATCGGTCAGGTCGAAACGTATTCTCAGGACGATGCCCCCGGGCTTGGCTATGCGAACGGGCAGTATTTCAGCCTCGGGCTGGAACGTGGCGCGCTGGAACCATCCGGGCGAAACGTGGTCTGCGGCGCAATCATCGAACAGGACGGGCACGTCTTGCTGGAGAGAACAGAAGCCGGTTTCCGTCCGCCGCAAGTCACGCTGTCAGATCGGCAAGATTTGCGAAACAGCCTTGTGCAAGACCTGACGGCTAAAGGTGTCGATGCACGCCTTGGGGTTGCGTATTCCGTCTATGACGATGCCAACACGCATCATGTTTACATTCTTGCGTCTGCGCCGTCCCTGCCCCGGCATGGCACGCTTCAGGAGATCGCAATCAAAGAACTGGCGACCCTGCCATACGCGTCAGCACCCATCGCCACAATGATGGCTCGTTTTGCGCTGGAAAGCCGAACCCGCAATTTCTCGCTTTATCTGGGTGACGCCCAGCGGGGCGATGTGCACAGCCTGTCGGAAAGGACCTGAAGAATGGAGTTTTCCCTTTTTGCCCATATGGAACGGCTGGGCCCCGAAGAGTCGCATGAGAAGTTGTATGAAGAGTTCATCGAGCTGTGCAAGATGGCTGATCAGGCAGGGATGCGTGCGGTCTGGACCGGTGAACACCACGGGATGGATTTCACCATCGCACCCAACCCGCTGATGTCGCTGGTGGACATCGCGCATCATACCAAAAACGTGCGCCTTGGCACCGGCACTGTGATCGCACCGTTCTGGCATCCGATCAAACTGGCGGGAGAGGCAGCCGCGGCGGATATCATGACCGGTGGCCGGATCGAACTGGGCATAGCGCGCGGTGCCTACTCTTATGAATATGAGCGGCTTATGCCCGGTCTGGACGCATGGGCCGCCGGTCAGCGAATGCGAGAGATCGCTCCTCTGCTGCCCAAATTATGGGAAGGCGACTGCGCGCATGACGGAGAGTTCTTTCAGTTTCCCGCCACCAGTTCGGCCCCAAAGCCGGTGCAACCCGGCGGCCCGCCCATCTGGATTGCCGCGCGGGATCCGAACAGCCACGAATTCGGCGTTCAGAACGGGTTCAACATTCAGGTCACCCCGCTGTGGCAAGGTATCGAAGAAATTGAGACACTGATGACTCGCTTTGAGACCGCCTGCGCCAATCACGGCGGAGCGCGCCCGAAGATCATGCTGCTTCACCACACCTATGTCGGGCGCGATGACACTGAACTGGATCAGGCTGCGCGGGATTTGTCCCGGTTTTACAACTATTTCGGCGCGTGGTTCCAAAACAAGCGACCAGTCCAACAGGGATTGATTCAGGCGCTAACCGAAGAAGAAATGGCAGCCAACGCAATGATGGCACCCGAAAATCTGGCGCGCGATCTGACAATCGGCACGGCGGACGGGGTAACAGAACGTCTGAAACGCTATGAAGACCTTGGATATGATGAATACTCGTTTTGGATTGACAGCGGCATGAGCTTCGAACGCAAACGCGCATCGCTTGCCCGTTTCATCGACGATGTAATGCCAAAGTTTCAGTGAGGGGCCGCAATGCACCAGAAGCCACATTACCAGCTATTTATCGACGGCACTTGGACCGAAGGCGCACGTGGGCAAGTGATGGCCTCGTTGAATCCGGCAACGGGCGAGGAATGGGCCAGTTTCGCCTGTGCCGCAGCCGAAGACGTAGAGCGCGCCGTTTCCGCGGCGCGCCGGTCACTTGATGATCCGGCGTGGCGGGACATGACGCAAACTGCACGCGGCAAACTGTTGTTCCGGCTTGCAGAACTGATCGAACAGAACGCAGGACACCTTGGCGAGATCGAGACGAAGGACAGTGGTAAGCTACTGGCGGAAACCGCGACCCAAACGGCATATGTCGGCGATTACTACCGCTACTATGCGGGGTTGGCGGACAAAATCGAAGGCGCGGTCCTGCCGATCGACAAACCGGACATGCATGTCTTTACGCGGCGCGAGCCCATTGGCGTGGTGGTCGCAATTGTCCCCTGGAACGCGCAGATGTTTCTCACGGCTACCAAGCTTGGGCCAGCTCTGGCCGCGGGGTGCTCTGTTGTGCTGAAGGCGTCAGAGGTTGCGCCCGCCCCAATGCTGGAATTTGCCCGCTTGATCGACAAAGCGGGATTCCCACCCGGCGTCGTTTCCGTCATTACCGGGGACGCAGAAAACTGTGCGATCCCTCTCACCCGACATCCTGACGTAGACCGGATCGCATTCACTGGCGGCCCGGAAACGGCGCGTCATGTGGTGCGCAACTCGGCTGAGAACTTTGCCGTAACCACGTTGGAATTGGGTGGAAAATCCCCGATCATAGTATTCGATGATGCCAATCTGGATGGTGCGGCCAACGGACTGATCGCGGGCAATTTCGGCGCCTCAGGTCAAAGCTGCGTCGCAGGATCGCGCGGGCTGATCCATCGTCCTCTTATGGAATCTCTTATCGCCAAAATCGAAGAAAAGATGACGGGTATAGTCATCGGCGATCCATTGGAACCTGAAACCCATATTGGCCCGCTGTGCACCAATGCCCAGATTGTCAGAATTCAGGCGACACTGGCCAAGGCCAGGGAACAGGGTGCCCGTATTCGTTTCGGGGGCGCGCCACTGGATCGGTCAGGTCATTTCATGGCCCCAACGCTGGTGGAATGCGCCAGTGCCGAGACAGAGACTCTGAAAGTGGAAATGTTCGGCCCCGTCATGTCATTGCTGCCCTTCGACACCGAGGAAGAGGCAATCACACTGGCCAATGACACACCGTTCGGGCTTGGCTCGGGTATCTTCACCGAAAATGTCGCCCGTGCTCACCGTGTTTCATCCCGCCTGAAATCGGGCATCTGCTGGATCAACACCTACCGCGCGGTCTCGCCCATCGCGCCCTTTGGCGGCTTCAATCAATCCGGTTATGGCAGGGAAGCGGGAATAGAGGCCATTCACGATTACACGCGGACCAAGACCGTTTGGCTGAATACATCGGACAAACCGATGTCGAACCCCTTTGTTATGCGCTGAGGTGATCTGCACCACGATCAGCATAACCCAAGGGGCGCTTATCTGAATGCGGCGGCTCCTGTTACTCTGCCGCCGTTCTCACCCTCTCCGGCGCGATCAACCGCTGCCAAGCGTCGTACTGGGCCAGAAAGATCTGCCCGTTGAGGTCGTCGAGGAAATGCGATTGTTTCAAGCGGTCCATGACGGGGCCTTTGACTTCGGACAGGTGCAGACCAACGCCCATGTCACGCAGGCGATGGTTAATGGCCTCAAGGCTTTCGAGGGCTGAAAAGTCGACCTCGTTCACCGCCGAGAACATCAAAACCACGTTGCGGATTTCGCAGCCTTCGGTCACTCGCGCCTGGATCAGGTCTTCGAGGAAACGGGCGTTCACGAAATACAGGCTTTCATCCACCCGCAGCGTCACCAGTGACGGCTCGGTGGCGACCTTGTGGCGATTGATGTTGCGGAAGTGTTGCGTACCCGGCACAAGCCCGACCTCGGCCACATGTGGGCGCGAGGTTTTGTAGAGATGCAGAAGGATCGAAATTGCCACGCCGCTGGCCACGCCGGTTTCGACCCCGGCCAACAAAGTCAGGACGATGGTGGCGGCCACCGCTGTAAAATCGGCGCGCGAATATCCCCAGGTCTTTTTCAGGATTGACAGGTCCACAAGGCTCAGCACCGCAACAATGATCGTCGCGGCCAGCGTGGCCTTGGGCAAAAAGTACACCAGCGGTGTCAGGAACAGTGCGGCGATCGCCAGACCACCAGCGGTATAGATGCCTGCCGCTGGAGTTTCCGCCCCCGCATCGAAGTTCACCACCGAGCGTGAGAACCCGCCGGTGACCGGAAAGCCGCCGGTAAACGCCGCGCCCAGGTTTGCTGCACCCAGACCGATCAACTCCTGATCGGGGTCCACGCGCTGGCGTTTCTTGGCAGCCAGCGTCTGCGCAACCGAGATGCTTTCGACAAAACCGATGATCGAGATCAGGATCGCTGGCACCAGCAATGCACCGATGAGGTCCGAGGACAGCCCCGGCAAAGTCAGCGGCGGAAGGTTCTGGGGCACGTCGCCAACAATCTTGACGCCCCGCACATCCAGCCCGAACCCCCAGACGACCACTGTGGTCACCACCACGGCAGCCACTGGTCCGGCCTTGGTCAGCACGTCAGCCAGCAGGGGCGGCACCCCCATGCGCCGCAACGCGGGCTTGAGGTTCTTGCGCACCCAGAACAGAAACGCAGTGGCCAGCACGCCGATGATTACCGTCAGCCAACTGATTTGCCCGAGGTTTTCGAAGATTGAACCCAACATCCCCGGCAGGGTATGCCCATGGGCGTCGACACCCAGAATATGCTTCAACTGGCTGGTCGCGATCAGGAGACCCGATGCGGTAATAAAGCCTGCGATGACAGGATGGCTGAGGAAATTGGCCAGAAAGCCCAGTCGAAAAACGCCCAACAGCACCAGAAACCCACCCGACAGGAAAGCCAGCGTCAGTGCCGCCACCATGTATCCGGCCGTGCCCTGCTCGGCCACCTGCCCCACGGCGCTGGCTGTCAGCAGCGACACAACCGCGACAGGCCCCACCGCCAACGCCCGACTGGTGCCAAAAACCGCATAAAGGATTATCGGCAATATCGAAGCATAGATCCCGGCCTCGGGCGGCAGCCCTGCCAGCAAGGCATAGGCCAAGGACTGTGGGATCAGCATTATCGTGACGATCACAGCGGCGATCAGATCATTCGACAGCGACGCACGGCTATACCGGCGACCCCAGTCAAGAATAGGAAGGAAACGTAAAAGGCTCTGCATGGGTTCACGTCCTGAGAAAGCGGCGGCCAGAGCGTGGGAGGCTCTGACCGCCATACCTTGGCCGGTCGCACTTTTGGTGAAGGCGGGACAGGCCAGAACTTACGCCGGTTCTTCCGGTGTCAGTTTCGAAAGGAGTTAATCGGTCGCCACCTTCAATGGTTCGGGCTTGGCCAACCACTCTTTGCCCTTCAGCATCGCAGACCAGTAGATCGGCGGCAGCAACTTCTCCTTCAACAGCCACGCCAACCGGCTGGGTTTGGTTCCATCGATCAGGAATTTCGGGAAACTGGGCGTCATCACCCCACCATAGGCGAACTCGGCCAGAACGATCTTGCCGCGCTCGACCGTCAACGGGCACGAACCGTAGCCGTCATAGGCGGCAACCGGGCCACGGCCCTGAATGTCTGCTACGATATTATCGGCCACGGTCGGTGCCTGTTTACGCGCCGCCGCCGCGGTTTTGGCGTTGGGCGCGTTCATCACGTCGCCCAGCGACCAGATATTGTCAAAGCTCTTGTGGCGCAGCGTCGCCTGATCAACATCGACCCAGCCACCCGCATCCGCCAGCGGCGACACGCGAATAAAGTCCGGCGCGACCTGTGGTGGGCAGACATGCATCATGTCAAACTCGACTGTGACCAACTCGGGCTCGGCATCCGGCATTGCAACCTTAAAGGTCGCTTTTTTCGCCGCCCCATCTACCGACACCAGATTGTGAAAGAAATTCAGTGAGGCGTCGTATTTTGTGACGTATTCCATCAGCGCCGGGACATAGTCCTTGACCCCGAACAGCACGCCGCCCGCGTTCATGAACTGGATGTCGATATCCTTCAGAACGCCGCGCCGGAACCATGCATCACCCGACAGGTACAGCGCTTTTTGTGGCGCGCCCGCGCATTTGATTGGCATCGGCGGCTGCGTGAACAGCGCCCGGCCTTCCTTAAGCCCTTCGACAAGCTGCCATGTGTAGGGCGCCAGATCATAGCGGTAGTTCGAGGTCACCCCGTTACGGCCCAAGGTTTCTTCCAGCCCTTCGACCGCGCCCCAATCCAGCTTGAGCCCCGGAGACACGACAAGACGGTCGTATTTCACCACGCGACAGCCGTCCAGAATAACTGCATTGTTTTGCGGCTCGAAGGCCGCAACTGCCGCCTTGATCCACTTAACACCGCGCGGGATCAGGGATCCCATCGTCTTGGCGGTCTGTTCTGCCGAGAAGACACCCCCGCCCACCAACGTCCAGCCGGGCTGATAATAATGCACGTCAGACGGATCAATGATGGCGATCGACAGGTCGGATTTGCGCGCGTGCAGGCTGGCCGCAGTGGCAATACCGCCAGCCCCACCGCCCACGATAACCACGTCGAAGGATGCGTCGCCCGTGTCGGTCGGCGTTTTCCCACCATTGGCAATGCGGCGGGCAACGCCGCTCATGTCATAACCGGCGACCTTGGTGGCTGACAGGATCTCGGACACCGGACGCTTGTGCGCCGCCTCGTTCAGCGACCACAGAGTGGCCGAACGCGTGCCGGTCCGGCAATAGGCCAGAACCGGCCCCGGCAACTCGGTCAGCGCGCGGCCAAAGGCATCGGCGTCTTCGTCCCTGACGATCCCGGTTTGCACTGGAACATAGCGTACCTCGAGACCCAGTTTCTCCGCTGCTACCTCGATTTCCTCGAATGTCGGCTGATCGGCACCTTCGCCATCGGGGCGGTTGCAAATGATGGCACGAAAGCCCGCGCCTTTTATCGCCTCGATGTCATTTGGCGTAACCTGCGGCGACACCGAAACTGAGCCTGATATCTTTCTGATGTCCATGGGTGCCTCTTGCGTTCAGAGCTTGTTGACTGGAACTTTGAGCATCTGGTTCCCATCCTGGTCCGTTGGAATGCCGCCCGCCCGGATGTTGACCTGAATCGAAGGTACGATCAGCGTCGGCATCGCCAGCGTCGCGTCGCGCTCGGACCGCATCTTGATGAACTCGTCCCTAGTCTTGCCACCGCCCACGTGAATGTTGTGGGCCTTCTCCTCGGCCACCGTGGTTTCCCACTGGATGTCACGCCCGTTGGGACCATAATCGTGACACATGAACAGCCGGGTTTCGTCCGGCAGGCTGAGCACCTTGTGGATCGAGTCAAATAATGTCCCCGCGTCGCCACCGGGGAAATCGGCCCGCGCCGAGCCACCATCAGGCATGAACAACGTGTCGCCCACAAAGGCTGCATCCCCGACAACATGAACCATGCAGGCGGGTGTGTGGCCCGGTGTATGCATGGTAAAGGCGGTCATGTTGCCGATCTTATAGGTCATGCCATCGACGAACAGGGCATCAAACTGGCTGCCATCCCGCTGAAATTCGGTGCCTTCATTGAAGATTTTGCCAAACACGTCTTGCACGATCTTGATGTTTTCACCGATGCCGATCTTACCGCCCAGCTTTTGCTGGATGTAAGGCGCGGCTGACAGGTGGTCGGCATGGGCGTGGGTCTCAATGATCCATTCCAGCTTGAGCCCCCTCTTTTCAACCTCGGCAATCAGCATGTCGGCATGGCCAAACGTAATGCGGCCAGCGGCATAATCGATGTCCATGACACTGTCGATAATCGCACAGGAATTCGAGGTCGGGTCCGCAACGATATAACTGATTGTCGCCGTTGCCTCGTCGTAAAAACCCTGAACATCGGGTTTCACGCTCAGATCCACTGGGTAGCTTCCAATCGGCGTCGCTATCGCGTCGGCCATCTTTTGGTTGTGTATCTCGATAGACTTCTGATCATTCATGATCTTGCCTCCTAACTGGCGCGGATCCGTTACCCGTTTCCGCCGCGTGTCATCATCATTTCGTGGACGGCGTCCATGCCGCGATCCGCCATCGCGCTCACTTCGGCCGCATGGATATGCATGGCTTTGGCTATTTCCGGATCGTCGGATGTTTGCACCACTACGATCCCTTCAGAGGTCACTTCGATATCCGAGGTGATCTTGTCGCCATGTTCAAAAAATATGTCGAGGGTCGGGCTCTGAATGATGATCATCGGATCATCCTTGCGGCCCACCCGATCGATCATCCCGGCAACATGGGAGACCAGAGCATCCATGACATCCGGGTCGGAAGATCTCGTGACAGTGCGAATACCATTGGGAAGGTTTTCAACCTCGCGCGTGATCGTATCGAAATTGCGGAACATCACAGCCAGCTCGGCGCTTTCCTCGGGCGTTGCGTTCTCGCCCCGCAGCCCCGGCATGTTGACCTCGTCGTGGCCTTGCCCGTCTGCACCATGACGATGCTCTGCCCGATCACCGGCCATGCCCTGGCGATGCCCGTGCCCGAACGTCAGAAAGATGTAACTGCCAGCCGCGCCGACCAAAGCAGCAACAAGCAACGCAATGGCGATGCCGCCGAACGTCCGGGCGGGATTGCGGTCCTTCATCTTCGTCTCCTCCGTTTCTGCCAACCCACATCCGGCCTTCGCGTGAGACCTGCAATCACCGTGGCGGCATGAAAAGTTGAGGAGTAAATATAACTTTGAAACCCCGACTTCAGTGACAAAGTCACGAAACCGGAAAATTTCCCGAATTGGTCAGGTGCTTTGCGCCAACTGTTCCAAAGCCGCCTTGTCGGTTATCGCAATGCGCCCCCGCGATTGGGTAATCATCTCGCGCTTTTGAAAGTCCTGCAATATCCGCGAGACAACTTCACGCGCGGTGCCCAGTTCGCTGGCGAGTTGCTGATGCGTTGCCTGAATGTCTTCCCGCCCCCCGGCCAGAACCAGAAGACGTTCAGCAAGGCGAATATCCAAGTGCCCGAATGCCACGTCATCCACCACCCGCAACAGATCAATCAGCCGGCGTGAGTAGGCCTCAAACACAAACTCGCGAAATGCGTCTTCTTCCGAGACCAGACGATCGAAAGCATGTTTCGGCAAGGTCACCGCCGTTACGTCGGTTTCGGCAATACCTTCAGCGTTATATGCTTCTTCTGCCAGCATGCAGGCCGTCGTCAGCACACAGCTTTCCCCCGCCTCGACCCGATAGAGCACGATCTCGCGGCCCGAATCCGAACTTTGAGAAACGCGTATCCGTCCGTCATACAAGAATAACAGGCTGTCGGGGACGTTGTCTGGTCCGAAAACCTGGCCACCTTTAGGACACCGCACGATACGGGCCGCCGTACGCAACCTATCCCGCACAGCTTTCGGAAGGCGACTTGTCCCGTGAAATCGCTCAGTCCAGTCCAAAATTGTCATCTTGCGTTGCGCATGGGTGCCACGATGCCCTCCTCAATCGGCGCGATACGGTTCAACAACTCGTTTCTGTTTGAGGCGATGTCAGCCAGCGTCAGATCATCAAGCACAGCCATGAATGCCCGTGTTGCCTTTTGGATCGCTTGAGACAGTTTACATATCCCGATCAAAGGGCAGGTGTTTTTTTCAGGGTTAAAGCATTCGACCACATCCAGGGGCCCTTCAGTCAGGCGAATTACATCGCCGATTTTGATCTGTTCCGCTGGTTTGGCCAACCGGAAACCACCGCCTCTGCCGCGTGCTGTTTCCAGATACCCGGCCCGACCCAACTCGTGCACGATTTTTACGATATGCGGCCGGGCAAGGCCATGCACCCGCACGACATCGTCAACGCGAATGCGATCTGGGGCCTTGAGCGCGGCCAGCTGCAAAGACCGCAGCGCATAGTTGGAATAGGATGTCAGTTTCATGCGTGCCTCCGGCAAAAGCTGTAGGCGCAATATAACTTATTTGCAATTTCTGTGTGTTTTCACGGACCATGTGTTTTGCAGAGGGTGAAGTCAGGCCAACATACCCGAACTTCACGTGGACTGAGTGGATGACTGGGACCCCGCGTGCATCGCGTCATCTTTGCTCGGGAAGCTGTCGGCATCTGACCGGAACGGCAGTTCAATTCTCTGCAAAAACCGCTGAACAAAGACGGTATGAGTGGCGGTGCTGTCAGACGAATTCGAACCAGTCTCAGTTTGCCGCGGAAACCGCGAACCTATCCGGAACAAAGTTGACGCCACTCGGCGAGAGCGGCGGTGCGGGTCAGCTTGAAGGTGTCTCGACTGGCTAGCGATCTTTCCTGGTTGAAGTGATTGTAGACAGAGGAATGGACGGAGGCGAATTTCTGCAAACTTCGCATTCGCCTGAAACGCTGCATCGCGCGTTCGCGTCGTCGAAACGGCAGGTGCGAATTCTCGACGCGGTTGTTGAGCCACCTTCCCGTCTGTTGTTTTTCGAGCGCGCCCATTTCTCTGAGCGCAGCCATGTAGGAAGCGAAGCGATCTGTGACGATCTCTTCGGCGCAACCATGTGGCTTCATCAATTTCTTGAGGAATTTCAGCGCTGCAGCTTTGTTTCGGCGTTTGGTGACAACGGCTTCCAGCACCTCGCCTTCATGATCCACAGCCCGCCAAAGATAGTGCCGCTTGCCATTCACCTTCACGAAAACCTCGTCCACGTGCCACTTCGATTTTGAAAAGGCTCTGAGTTGCTGAACACGCTTTCTTCGGATCTCAGCGGCAAACACCGGCCCAAACCTATTCCACCAATACCGGACAGTTTCGTGACTCACGTCGATGCCTCGCTCGTGCAGCAGATCTTCGACATTTCGAAGCGAGAGTGGAAACCGAATATACAGCATCACCGCAAGGCGGATGATCTCGGGGCTGGTTTTGAAGTATTTGAATGAGGCAGGTCTGGTCATGGGAAAAAGCTACGCAACCGCCCTGCTCCGCTCAAGCAAAGTTCTTCTGACAAGACCGCTGCAGGCATTGGTTTTGCTTTCATGCCTGAGTATTCGGTTACTCTGCCGGGCTTGTTGCAGCGCCCGCTTGTGGAGCCAGAAGTTTCAAGAACTATCGCGGCCTTTACAGTCCCTGGCCGAAAATACTCGCCGGCTCTCGATGCGCTGATGAGGTTTTCGCAGACTTTTGCATGGCCGGGATAAAAAACTTCGGTTTTGGGCCTGCTCTGAAACCCGATTTTCCTGCCGTTTGTAGTTAGAGTTTTTCGCTCGTATTTTCCTTTGGTCGTTCCAAGAGTTTGCGACACTTTCATCAAACGGCAAGTTAACGTGACAACCCCCGTCTGCCCTATGCCCACAACCAGATTCTAAGCTAAGTCGATCCAAGCCGCATTCCTTGAAGAGCTTTGCACGCACGCGGCCACAAATTTAACGCCATTGAGCCCGTCATAGACTGTTGGATAAACAACCGAAGCGTCAGGTGAAATACCATTTCGGAAAGCTTGGATCGCTTCAGCAGCCTCTCCATAGATATTCGCGAACCCCTCAAGATATCCCTCGGGATGTCCCGGAGGAACTCTACTCAACCGGTTGGCTGCATCAGCAGCACTAGCTCCATTTCGTGTGATTAGACGCTTTGGTTCGTTGTATGGCGTGAACCACAGGTAATTGGGATCTTCCTGAGCCCACTCCAACCCACCTTTTTCGCCATAGACGCGCAAACGAAGTGCGTTTTCGTTGCCGGGAGCCACCTGAGAAGACCACAGCATACCGCGCGCTCCGCCTTTGAAGCGAAGCAAGACGTGGGCGTTGTCATCGACTTTGCGCCCCAGCACAAAGGCCTGCAAGTCTGCCGCAAGGCTTTCCGCTTTTAGCCCGGTCACGAAGCAGGCAAGGTTGTATGCATGAGTTCCGATGTCACCGGTTGATCCACCCGCGCCCGAGCGTTCGGGATCGGTTCGCCATTCCGCCTGTTTGAAATCCTGCTGCTCGGTCAGCCAATCCTGTGGGTATTCAACCTGAACCACGCGGATCTTGCCAATGTCGCCGTTGGCAACCATTTCACGCGCCTGCCGAACCATTGGATAGCCTGTGTAATTGTGGGTCAAAATGAATAGGGCATTCGCACTTTCTGTTGCTTTGACCAGCTTTTTCGCATCGGCAAGGGTCGAGGTGAGTGGCTTGTCACAAATTACATGAATACCGCGTTTCAGGAACTCACGTGCGGCTGCATAATGAACGTGATTTGGCGTGACAATTGAGACTGCCTCGATCCCAGATTTCAGTCGGGCTTCCCTAATCGCCATTTGTTTGAAGTCTTCATAGACCCGTTCGAGCCCCAATGCCTGACCACTTTCAAGAGATTTCTCTGGCGTCGAAGACAAAGCACCGGCAACCAGCTCGAACTTGTCGTCCAATCGCGCGGCGATGCGATGAACACCCCCTATGAAGGCGTCGTTTCCGCCGCCAACCATGCCAAGCCGAATGCGTCCTGAGGTTTCTTCACTGCGTCCTGTGACCATCACTCAATCCCCAGCATTTTACGATTGGCGGCTTCGTCAGCGCCACCGTCGGCGAAATCATCAAAGGCTTTCTCGGTCACACGGATGATGTGATCTGACACAAATTGAGCACCTTCACGCGCTCCATCCTCGGGGTGTTTGAGGCAGCATTCCCATTCGACCACAGCCCAGCCATCAAAGTCATTCGCGGCCATTTTTGAGAAAACTGCACCGAAATCCACCTGACCATCGCCCAGTGAGCGGAACCGCCCTGCCCGATTGACCCAGCTTTGATACCCGGAATAAACACCTTGCCGCCCGGTCGGGTTGAACTCGGCATCTTTGACATGGAACATCCGAATTCGATCTTTGTAGATGTCGATGTTGTCCAGATAGTCGAGGCATTGTAGCACGTAGTGCGACGGGTCGTATAGCATGCAGGCCCGTGGGTGATTTCCCGTCCTTTCCAGAAACATCTCGTAGGTCACACCATCGTGGAGGTCCTCTCCGGGGTGAATTTCGTAGCAGACATCGACACCGCATTCATCGGCGTGATTCAGGATGGGCACCCAACGGCGCGCAAGCTCATCAAATGCCGTTTCAATCAAACCGGCAGGGCGCTGCGGCCAAGGATAGACATATGGCCATGCCAACGCGCCTGAGAATGTCGCATGTGCCGAAATGCCTAAATTTTTCGAAGCGGACAGCGCTTTGTTGACCTGGTCTACGGCCCATTCTTGACGGGCTTTAGGGTTTCCTCTGACGCTTTCCGCTGCAAAGCCATCAAACGCACTGTCATAGGCTGGGTGAACGGCAACAAGCTGACCCTGAAGATGCGTTGAAAGCTCGGTGACTTCGACGCCATTTTCTTGGGCCTTGCCTTTGAACTCATCGCAGTATCCGACGCTGGATGCGGCCTGTTCGAGGTCGAACAACCGGCCATCCCAACTGGGAACCTGAACGCCATTGTATCCACAGTCAGCCGCCCATTTTGTGATCGCGCCCCACGAATTGAACGGCGCTTCGTCCCCGGCAAATTGTGCAAGAAACAAAGCTGGACCTTTGATTGTCTTCATTGAATTTCCTCCCCAAAACCTGAGTCTCTATGGCGGTAAATTTTCCTTCAGATAGATGTCGATACGGATACGTTCCTGGGCTTTGTTGAATGGCACTTTGTCTGAAGTTGCACGCAGCAGACGGACGGCTGAACGAACAATGTGCCCAGTGTCTTGCGAGATAAGAGCGTCAAATGTACCGAGCGTAAGCGCCTCACGACTAAGCGGAGTAAGCTCATGAGCTATGATCACCAGATCTTTGCTGAGCTTGTTTTCTGAAAGAAATTGAATCAGTCCTGCATTGCCTGCTGCGGAGGAATAAATTCCAACCAGATCCGGGTAGGTTTCAAAGATCTCGGGCATCATCTTGTAAATCAGATCCGGGTCATCCCGGCCCTCGACAGACGCTACGACTTCGAGGTGTGGAAATTCCTCAGCTACAACTAGATCAAAGCCTTGACGGCGCTCTAGGTGGTCACGTGCCAAACGGGATCCTGTAAGTACCAAAACCTTGCCGTCACGATGCACAAATCGTCCCATCAGCTGAGCTGCGGTTCGCCCTGCCGAAACGTTATCAATTCCTACAAAGTGGTCTCGCTCAGAACTCGGCAAGTCAGACACCAACGCAACCACCGGAACGCCTTTGTCCCTGAGCCTTTTTACGGCGTCGCGGACAGAAGGCGTTTCAGGCCCGAAAACGGCAACGCCATCAACATCCGAACTGGCGACAGCATCCAGAATGTAGACGATTTCTTGCGGCTCGAACGGAGCGACCTTCTTTATCGCAATGCGGGTCCGCTCGATAAATTGGTCACGGGATTGTTCTGCGATCCGACTGCTGATTGCCTCCACAAACTCGTTGTCCGTGTCCGGCAGAACAAAGAGGAAGTTGTAAACTCGGTTTCGCGCTAGGTTGGCCGCGGCCGTATCGCGCACATATCCCAGCTCATCAATCGCCTTTTGGACTTTCTGCACGGTCACTGCCCGCACGCCGGGGCGCCTGTTCAAGACCCGGTCAACAGTCGCCAGACTGACACCCGCAACGCGCGCGATGTCGTTGACGGTTGGCTTTTTCACCAATTCTAGTTTTTGTTTTTGGTTTTCCACGTGTTCTTCAGTCCTCAATCTCCCGCGCCAAGCCTTCAAATAACAAGGCAACGGCCTCAGCCCCCGGATCGTTATGTCCAACTAGATTTTCTTCGGGAACATAAGCTGCACGACCCGCCTTCGCACGACGAATTTTTGCCGTGTTGTCCGCGCCTTCGCGAGCAGCCTTGGCCGCATCGGTTAGGCCAAACGGGAGAGCGGCAAGTGCGGGTGCCAGAGCGTCAATCATCGTTCTGTCGCCGACCTTGGCCCCCCCAACCTGGCTGACCCTATTCAGACCTTCGATCAAGGATTTCGGGACAGACGCGCCGCTCGCACAAGCATCTCCGGCTGCGTTGAAGAAGATTGCGAGTATCACCCCGGAAGAACCACCCATAGTCTGGCTCAATTCATTGCCCAATGCCGGGAACAATTGTGTCAGATCAGCAAGCGGCATGTGGTCAAGGCTACCTTGCAATGCTCTTGCGGCAGTGGCCAATGTGCTTCCTGTATCGCCATCTCCGGATTTCGCGTCCAGCTCGTTCAGGTTCTTCTCTGCGTTAATGAGCAGTTCAGACAACCGGGTGATCGTTTCCCTTGTGGTGGGATTGTTCGAAGGGATTGGATCGATTGGAGTCAGGCCATCAGGCAACGGGGCTACTTTGATCGGGTCAATGGAATTGACGCCGGGCCATGCGGCCAGATCAACGGGTGCTTCAAGAGCTGACAATTCGTCCTGATCCACAGGCAGAATGGAAACCGAAAACCCGTGCATATCCAGCGAAGTCATCATGGGGGCCGGGCCAATGATATGCTGGGCAATACCAGTTTCAGACAACGCATGCGTGAGGACAGCCATTTCTAGCGGAGTTGTAGAGCCGAGGTTGTTGACCAGCGCCACACAATCCCCTGAACTCACCCTTTGCTTTAGTTTCGCCACCACTGTGGACATGGCCGATACAGCATTTGAAAATTCGACTTGTTGTACACCGGGCTCGCCGTGGATGCCCAAGCCGAGTTCCGCTTTGCCAGGGGCAATCCGGTCTTCTTTTGGAGAGCCCGGAACAGTGCAGGTGTCCAAGCTCATTCCGATGCTGACAACCTTTGCTATGGTACTTCTTGCTGCTTTGGTAACGGTGTCCAGATCGGCACCCCCTTCAGCAAGCGCTCCGGCAATTTTGTGCACCAATAACGTACCTGCCACGCCACGTGGTTGCGGAAGGTCGGGCAAGGCGATGTCATCATCAACTACGACCATCTCTACTTTGCGGCCCAATGCACGGGCGCGTTCAGCCGCCAGTCCAAAATTCAATCGATCACCGGTGTAATTTTTGACGATAAGCAGGCACCCGGCCTCACCCGTGACCGCAAGAATGCCCGCCAGAACTGCCTCGACCGAGGGTGAGGCGAAAACTTCGCCGCAGACCGCGGCTGTCAACATACCGGCGCCAACGAAACCTGCATGGGCGGGCTCGTGACCAGACCCTCCGCCAGAAACCAAGGCGACTTTCGACTTGTCCCAATCCGACCGGTAGACAACCTTGATATGCGGGTATCCGTCCAGCCGTGTAAGCTGCCCGCCTGAGGAAGCCAAAAGGCCATCTATCGCCTCGGTTACCAGGGTTTCTTTTGTGTTGAGGAACTGGGCCATGCTTTTGCTCCTTAATTCACGCGCGCGCCAGACGCGTCAAAATACAACGGGTTATGGGGGCGAATTTTTATAATTTTTCCAGAGGGGTAATCCTGATGAACATCAATCAGGGTGACAACCGGGTGGCCATTCAGGTCCAGGTGCAGCCGTGTTTGGTCGCCCAGATGTTCGGCACGTATGACACGCGCTTCACTGCCCTCGCCTTCAATGATGTTTTCCGGGCGAAGACCAATCTGTGGTCCTTTGTGATCGCCTCCGAACAACTCGGACGGCAGGATGTTGATTCGCGGCAGACCCAACCTGCTGGCAACGTAAACACTGCCCGGGTTTTCGTAGATATCCCGGGGTGTCCCGTATTGAACCAACCGGCCGTTCTCTAAAACGCCGATATGCGTAGCCATTGTCATGGCTTCGACCTGATCGTGGGTCACGTAAAGCAAGGTTGATCCCAGATCGGCCTGAATCCTTTTCAGTTCGACCCGCAAATCCGCCCGAAGCTTGGCGTCCAAAGAGCTGAGCGGCTCGTCCATCAGGAAAATCTGGGGATCGCGCACCAGTGCCCGTCCAATTGAAACGCGCTGCATTTCGCCGCCAGACAGTTCAGTGGCTTTGTTGTCCAGCTTGTGCGGGATCTGCAGGATCTCCGAGACTTCGTTGACCTTCCTGGCGATCTCATCCTCTGGCGTCTTCAGGATCGGTGACCTCAGAGGGAAGGACAGGTTCTCACGCACCGTCATATGGGGGTACAGCGAGTATTGCTGGAAGACCATCGCCACATCACGCTGGGCAGGTGTATCCATCCCGACGTCGCGCCCGGCAATGCGAACAGTGCCTGAATCCAGTTTCTCAAGCCCGGATATCAATCTCAGCGTTGTTGTTTTTCCCGCGCCCGTCGGACCCAACAAAACCACAAAGGCACCGTTGGGGATCGTCATTGAGATATCATCCACCGCTTTGATTTCGCCGAATGACTTCGAAATGTTTTCCAGAACGACTTCAGCCATTGCTTAGTACCTCGTCGTTCAGAGCGGACCTCAACGCGCGTCCGGTAGAATTTTCGAAAAGGGTCACTGCGGATGAGCGGAACTTCAAGCCAACCGTCTCGCCGGGGTTAACGGTTTCGCGCGCATCTATGCGGGCTTTCAGCTCTCCGTTCGGGCTTTGCAGCGTCACGATCTGGGTGGTTCCAAGATATTCTGCGGCCAGGACCTTGGCTCGGTAGGCGCTGGCATCCGACAGAAAAACATGCTCAGGGCGAACACCGAAAACCAAGTCACCTTCCGCCCCTTCCAACAGTGTGGGTACGGCTTCGTCGTGACCATTCAGTCGCACCGTTTCCGAGCCAGGCGCGACCTTTCCCTGAAACGGCAGGAAGTTCATCGAAGGAGACCCGATAAAATCTGCAACGAACATCGTAGCTGGTTTGTCGTAGATTTCCTGAGGTGTGCCGAATTGCTCGATCACAGCGTTGTTCATCACCACGATCTTGTCCCCCATTTGCATGGCTTCCAGCTGATCATGTGTGACGTAAACAGTGGTCGCCCCCATGCGATCATGAAGCGCGCGCAGTTCTTCGGCCATGTGCTCACGAAATTCGGCATCCAGGGCACCAAGAGGTTCGTCCATCATGAACGCCTTGGGTTCGCGAACAATCGCGCGTCCAAGCGCCACGCGCTGCCTATCGCCGCCTGACAACCCACCTACCGGGCTATCGAGGATGTCCTTGATCCCCAGAATTCCCGCGACTTCTTCTACTTTGGCTTTGACAGCAGCACGCGGCATGCCCTGCGATATCAGGGGGTAGCTGATATTTTTTCGCACGTTCATGTGCGGATACAGCGCAAACATCTGGAACACGAAGGCAATGTCTCGCTCCGATGGGGGGCGCTGGCTGATCTCCTCGCCGTCCAGGTAGATTTCACCCGACGTCGGAAGTTCCAAGCCTGCGATCATCCGCAGCGTCGTCGTCTTTCCGCAGCCGGATGGCCCTAGCAACATGAAGAACTCACCGTCCTCAATCGTGAACGAGCTTTCGCGGACAGCCGTGAAATCGCCGAACATCTTCTTTACGTTTTTAACTACGATCTGGGCCATTTCTACTCCGGGAAATGGCTGACGATGATGAACATGACGGTTCCGATCAGCGTGACGATGAAAGAATATGTGAAGGCCCAAAGGACAAAGGGCTGCATAAGCATGAAGACACCCAGAGCGATGAGGATGGTCGCGATCATCTCCCATGGGCCCCGGCGAAAACGCATCAATCCGGCAAGAAACTCGCTCATTTGCGCACGGCTCCGAATGTGATCCCACGCAGCAGGTGTTTGCGCATCAGGATGGTGAAAATCATGACAGGGATCAGGAAGATCGTGGCACCTGCCGCCACTGCAGGCCAGTCCAGGCCGCCAATACCGATAATGGTTGGGATGAACGGTGGTGCAGTCTGCGCGTTCGCGGATGTCAGCAGCACGGCAAACGCGTACTCATTCCAGGCGAAGATCAGGCAAAAGATAGCTGTTGAGGCTATGCCGGTCGCGGCTTGCGGCAGCACCACTTTGTAAAACGCCTGAAACCTCGTGTAGCCATCTATGAGCGCGGCTTCTTCGTACTCTCTTGGGATTTCGTCGATGAAGCCTTTTAGCAACCAGACCGCCAAGGAAATATTCACGCCCGTATACAGCAGGATCATCCCCAGATGCGTGTCGCTTAATCCAAGGTTTCTGAACATCAGGAAGATTGGGATGGCGACAGCGACCGGTGGCATCATCCTTGTGCTCAGGATAAAGAACAAAAGGTCGTCCTTGAGCGGGACCTTGAACCTGCTGAACGCATAGGCGGCCAGCGTACCAAGGAAGATACTCAAGAACGTCGAGCCAAATCCGATGATAACCGAATTCATAAAGCGCTCGCCAAACTTTGATGGCCCGACAATCACCATGTCGTATTGGCGGACGATCTCATCGGCCCAGTTCTGCGGCGGGTTCGCTTCCAAAAACTCCTGCGTCTGCCGCGTGCGCGTGGTGAAGAGATTTACATACCCTTCAAGCGTTGGGTCAAAGACCACTTTGGGTGGGTAGCTGATCGCATCGGCTGGAGACTTGAAACCTGTCAGTAAAATCCAAACCAGCGGGATCATTGTGATCAGCGCATAAGTGATGACCAGAAAACCGGCGATCCACTTGGAACGGTTCGAAGGTTCGGTTACGGAAAAACTGCTCATCTCTGTTTCACCTTGTTCAAGGCTTTGACGTAGATCGACGCAAGGCCGAACACGGTGACGAAAAGGATGATCGCATAGGCCGAGGCGTAGCCCGTACGCCACTTCTCAAACGCCTCCCGCTTGAGATTGATTGAGGTGAGTTCCGTTACAGAACCGGGCCCTCCGCCGGTTAGCTGAACCACCAGGTCGAACATCTTGAAGTTCTCGATCCCTCGAAACAGCACGGCAAGCATCAGGAACGGCAGGACCATCGGGATGGTGATCGTAAAGAACTGCCGCAGCTTGCTGGCCCTGTCGATCTCAGCCGCCTCGTAGATGTAATCGGGAATGCTGCGCAGCCCGGCCAGACAGATTAGCATCACGAAGGGGGTCCACATCCAGGTGTCGACAATAACGATCGCCCAAGGGGCCAAAGTAACGGATCCCAGCATTTCAAAGCTCGATGGATCTTTGCCTGTGAACCATGACACGATGTAGTTAAACAGCCCGATTTGAGGTTGATACAGGAACTTCCAGAAGTTCCCGACGACTGCAGGAGACAGCATCATCGGCAGCACGATGATCGTGGTCCAAAGATCGTTGCCCTTGAATTTCTTGTTGATCAACCAGGCCAAAGTAAACCCGATCAAGACCTGGAAAAAGATCGTCCAGAACAGGAAGTGCGCCGTCGCCTGCATATTTAGCCAGGTGTCCGAGTCTGTCAGAATACGCTCGTAATTCCTGAGCCCGACATCTTTGACTTCGCGCCCGATCCGGTTGGCCTTGTAGTTGGTAAAGCTCAGTTGGATGGTCCAGATCAACGGAAAGATGTTGATCGCCAGCAATAGAAAAATCGTCGGGGAGATGAATATCCAGGCGATCGCGCGGTCGGATAACCCTCGGATTTTTCGCGCAACTCGCTCGGGCGTTGCCTGGGCAACGCGATCTACGGTCCGGTCAGACATCTCTTTGCCAGTTCTTGTTGGTTTAGGACTCACGGGTGAAGGTGGAGCGGGATTGCGCCCGCTCCTGCCTGTGTCCGGACTACAGCTTGCCTTCGTCTTCGAAGACTTCAGTCCAATCTTCGATCAAAAGATTAAGAGCTTCTTGAGCTGTACCTTGATCAGCAACGACGTAGTCGTGGATGCGTTTCTGCATGGCCAGCAGGAGTTCTGCATAGGCAGGCTCTTGCCAGAAATCCTGAACCCCAGCCATTGCTTCCAGGAAGTCACCGGCAAACGGTTGGCTGTCCACGAAACCAGGATCTTCCAGCACTGAGTTATGCGCCGAGTAGCCGCCTAGCTCCCACCACTTGGCCTGCACTTCAGGCTGTGCGAACCACTTGATGTACTCAAGTGCAGCGTCCTGTTTGTCAGAGTAGCTGACAACAGAGATACCTTGTCCGCCCAGCGTCGAACCTGCCTGATTTTGCGGTGGGTTCACAAAGAAGTCGATCTTGTCACCGCCGGTATTGGGGTCAGCATAGAGACCTGGGAAGAACGCAAACCAGTTCATGGCCATGGCGACCTGACCGGACTTGAAGGCGTCCAAGCTCTCACCCATGTAAGAGTTGGTATATCCCGGAGGCGTCGCCGTTTCGTAGAATTCCTTATAGAATTCCAGCGCCTCTACCGCTTCGGGTGAGTTTACGGCGCCTTCCATGTCATATGAGCCCGGGGTGTTTTCGTATTTAAAGCCCCAAGGATACAGTGCTCCGGTCACACCCATGGTGATCCCTTCAGAGCCGCGCTCGGTAAAGATAGCTGCGCCGTAGACTGTCTTGCCGTCGATCTCACGACCCTGAAAGAACTGGGCGATCTGTAATAGTTCTTTCTGAGATTCAGGCTCACGTAAATCCTGACCAGTTGCTTCTTTGTATGCGGCTTGGATTTCAGGATTTTCGAACCAGTCCTTGCGATAGAACCAGCCATTCGCATCGCCCATCGCAGGCAGGGCATAGTAATTGGGTGTGCCCTTGGGCCAAGTTGAATAGGCGTAGACAGTGGCCGGCGCGAAATCGTCCATGCTGATGCCTTCAGCATCGAAGAAGTCGTTCAGTTTGACATAGTGGCCATTTTCAGCGCCACCGCCGATCCATTGGCTGTCACCAATAAGCAGATCGCAGAGCTTACCACCGGAATTCAGCTCATTCAGCATCCGGTCCGCAAAATTTGGCCAGGGAACAAATTCGAAGTTCATCGTGTGGCCGGATTCTGCTTCGAATTCTTTTGATAGTTCGACAAGCGCGTTGGCCGGGTCCCATGCAGCCCAACATAGCGTCAAATCTTCAGCATTTGCCTTGGTAGAAAGAGTAGTAGCGGCAAGGACTATTGCGCTGGCCGAGGCCAGTTTTGTGTAAGTCATCCATTCCTCCCTTTTTGCGCCGTCAATCGAGGATGTGCGAATCGCGGCATACTTCCAAGGCTATTTGAGGTACGCACCTCATGTCCAGATTTTTTTGAGGTTCGTACCTCAAACTGTCAGAAGAGGCCGTCAGATATTCTTTTAGCTGTTGATTGGCTTTGTTGCGCAAAGGTTGGGTGAGGGATTCATCTTGTGAATCCAGCGTGGTAGCAGGACTGCATGAGCAGACCTATCCCGCCGAGCTACAAGACCAAGAACTGGCCAGCCTACAATGAAGCCCTCAAGCAACGTGGCTCCCTGGCGATCTGATTTGATCCGGACATGGTTTGGGTACCACCGCCGACCGGTAAGCAAGGCCGGTAGCCGCAGTATAGCGGCGCTGCGATTCAGACATGCCTGACGACGATGAAGGTCCTCTTCGGCATGGCCCTCAGGCAGACCACGGACTTCGTGGAGAGCCTGCTGCGCCTGGTCGGCCTCGACTGGTCGGTGCCGGATTTCAGCACGCTGAGCAGGCGCCAGAAGACCCTGGCGGTTTCCATACCCTATCGCGGCTAGCAAGGTTCCCTGAACCTTCTGATCGACAGCGCCGGCTTCAAGGCGGAGGGCCAAGGCGAATGGCATGCCCGCAAGCATGGCCGCGCGAAACGCCGTCTCTGGCGCAAGATCCACATCGGCGTTGACGAACAGACGCTGGAGATCCGCGCCATCGAAATCACCGGTAACAACATCGGTGATGCGCCCATGCTGCCTGAACTACTCAGCCAGATCCCGGTCGATGTCGAGATCGCCTCGGTCACCGCAGACGGGGCGTATGACACGCGCAAATGCCACGATGCCATCGCAAACCGGGGTGCCCACGCCGTTATCCCGCCGCGCAAGAACGCAAAACCGCGAAAGCCATCGACAGCAGGCGCTATCGCCCGTAACGAGGCGCTGTGCGCCTCGAAATACCTTGGCCGTGCCATCCGGCGAAATTGGAGCGGATACCACCGCCGCAGTCGCGCCGAAACGAAGATGCACTGCGTGAAGCTGTTGGGGCAGAGCCTCATGGCGCGCGACTTCGAGCGTCCAGTCGCCGAACTCCCAATCCGTGCAGCCGTCCTGAACAGCTACACCGCGCTCGGCATACCGGTCACAGAGCCCACAGGATAAGTACGTCCGGGGAAAAGGGAAGTCCGGGCTTCAGGCTCTTCGCGCAACAAAGCCTAGCTGGAGTGCTAAATTGCGCCCCTTAAACCCTGAAGCTTCTCGCCGCTCAATAGGCTGGTTCCTTTATGAATGTCAAACCGTTACGCCTTGCAGAACCTGTTCCCGCGATAGCTCGTCCCGCGTGCCTTGCATCAGGACCGCGCCGCGCCGCAGGACGATGAACTTGTCGGCAAGATCATAGGCGAAATCGAAATACTGCTCGACCAGAATGATGGCCATCTCTCCTTTGGTTCGGAGGTGACGAATTACTTCGCCGATCTGCTGGATGATGTTGGGCTGAATGCCTTCGGTTGGTTCGTCCAGCAGCAAAAGTTGAGGCTTGGCGATCAGCGCCCGGGCGATGGCAAGTTGCTGTTGCTGGCCACCCGACAGATCACCCCCGCGCCGGTTCTGCATTTTCTTCAGCACCGGGAACATATCGAAGATCTCGTCCGGAACGAAATGTTCGCTTGCTGACAGGCAGGCAAAACCGGTTTCCAGATTTTCGCGCACAGTCAGCAACGGGAAAATCTCGCGCCCCTGCGGCACATAGGCCACGCCTTTCCACGCCATGCGATGGGCTGGCAGAGGCGGCAGGGCCTCGTCATTCAGCATCAGATCGCCGCCCGAGCGCGGATGCGTGCCCGAGATCGCCTTGATCAGGCTGGTCTTGCCCACACCATTGGTGCCCATCACGCAAGTCACCTCTCCTCGCGCGGCCTCCAACGAGATACAGTTGAGGATTTGCGAGTGCCCGTAATGCAGGGTCAGATCGGTCAGTTTCAGCATTGTTTAGCGCCCCAGATAAACGTCGATGACATCCTGATTTGATGTGACATGATCCAGCGAACCTTCGGCCAGAACCGAGCCTTCATGCAGAACCGTGACCCGACAATTCAGGCGGCGGACGAACTCCATGTCATGTTCCACAACCACGACGGCGCGGGTCTTGGCGGCCTGTACCAGCAGGTCGGTTGTGTGTTCGCGTTCTTGCGAGGTCATCCCGGCGGCGGGTTCGTCCACTAGCAACAGACGTGGTTCCTGCGCCAGTAGCATCCCGATTTCCAACCATTGCTTTTGTCCGTGGCTTAGTTCGCCGGATTTGCGGAGCAGTTCGCCATACAGGCCAATCTCAGCGGCCAGTTCCTCGACCTTCTCCAGATGATCCGTCGAAGGGCGATAGAACAGCACACCCAGCCAGCCCCGTTTATTCTTCAACGCCATCAGCAGGTTTTCCTGCACGGTCTGGTCCTCGAACACGGTGGGTTTCTGGAACTTACGCCCGATGCCGGCTTGCGCGATCTTGGCCTCGCTCATTCGCAGCAGGGAAACGGATTTCTCACCCCAGGTTACCCGGCCCTCGTCAGGCCGGGTCTTGCCGGTGACAATATCCATGAAGGTCGTTTTACCTGCCCCGTTCGGCCCGATAACCGCGCGAAGCTCGGCCTTGCCAATCTGGAAGGACAGGTTGTTGATGGCGCGGAACCCGTCGAAGGTGACTGAAACGCCGCTGACCTCCAGCAGAGTGCTCATTCCAAGGCCTCCATTTCGCGCAATGCGCTTTCATCGGGTCCAAGCGGGGCACCGTAGCGTTGCGGCGCGCGGTGGTTGGTCCAGAGGTCGAATAGCCCTCCAATACCCTTTGGTGCGAACAGGGTTACCAGCACGAATGAGACGCCCAGCAGCACCTGCCACCAGTCGACCCATTTGATCGTGTAGAACCCAAGTGGGATGTCCGGCGCTTGTCCACCTGTGAACCATGTGCTGAGCAGGCTGACAAACGCCGCGCCGATGACCGCTCCATACAGGCGACCACGCCCGCCGATGGCGACCCAGACGGCAAGATATATCGAGGCAATGGGGGCCATCTCCTCGGGGTTGATGATCCCCGCCTGCGGATAATACAGCGCGCCCGCGATGGCGGCGATGCAGGCGGTCAATGTGAAGACAGCCAGCTTGTAATTCTCGACCGAATAGCCAAGGAACCGCACTCGCGCCTCATTATCGCGGATGCCGCGGATAACCGAGCCGAACTTGCCCGCCACGATCCATGCCGCCAGCATGTAGCCCAGCCCCAGGGCCAGCGCTGAGGCCCAGAGGAACCAGATTGACACCAAGTCCTGCGAGGCCGTGACGCCCGGCAGGTTCTGCAGGCCCGACAGGCCGTTGTTGCCACGCATACCGCTGTCGTTCTGGAACAGGTACAGCGCCAGTGCCAATGTCATGGCTTGGGTCAGGATCGACAGGTAGACACCCGTGACCCGGCTGCGGAACGCCAGCCAACCAAAGATCAGTGCCAGAAGGCCCGGCACCAGCACGACCAGCGCCAGTTGCAGGAACAGGCTGTCCGAAAAGGCCCAGATCAGCGGGAATTCGGACGATCCGACGACGCCGAAGATTTGCGTGCCGATGGCATCCACGACCTCGGCCGATGTTGGCGGAATGTCGGCTTGGGAGAGCGACTCCACCACGATCAGGCGGGTACGTTCATACATCAGCCACATGCCGATCATGTAGCCGCCCAGCCCGAAGAACGCGAAATGGCCGAGGGACAGGATGCCCGTAAATCCCCAGACCAAATCCATGGCCACAGCGATCAGGCAAAGGCACAGGGTCTTGCCCAGCGTTTTGACAAAGCTGGTCGAGATCACGCCAATCCCGAACCCTTCGGACAGGACGGTGACGCCCAACGTGAACAGGGAGAGGATGGCCAGAAAGACCAGTACCGATGCGTTTTTGGCGACAAAGCTGCGTTCCATGGCTCAATCCCCCGCCGCACGACCTTTGAGGGCAATGATGCCCCTTGGCCGGAACTGGATGAAAATGATGATGAAGATGATCATGTATGTTTGCGCGGCGAGGGTGTTCGAGGGGTTCATCCACTCGATCCCCTTTTGCAGGAAGCCGATCATGCCCGCACCTGCCAGCGCGCCCCAGATGTTTCCGACGCCGCCAACAACCACGGTCATGAAGCTTTGCACGATATAGTCGCTGCCCAGATCGGACGTGACCTTTGCGAACAGACCAATCGCAACCCCGGCAATCCCGGCGATGCCCGAGCCCAAGCCGAAGGTCAGCATATTCACCCGCCCCGGATTGATACCCATCGACCCGGCCATGCGTGGGTTCTGTGTCACCGCGCGCATCTCAAGCCCAAGCCGCGTGCGCTTCATAATGTAGAGGAACAGTCCCAAAAAGATCGTCGCCAGCACAAAGATCGCGATGCGGATATAACTGATCGAAACCACATCGTTCAGCACCCACGCCCCATCCAGCCAGCCGGGCGCGGTCAGCGGGCGGGCCTGCGTGCCAAAAATGTTCTTGGCCAGCTGTTGCAGTGCGATTGAGATGCCAAAGGTCGCCAGCAGCGTCTCAAGCGGACGGGCATAGAGCCAGCGGATAACTAGCCGCTCCATCGCGACGCCCATCGCGAAGGTGACGGCAAAGGCCATCGGGATGGCGACGATTATCGACAGCGTGTGGTCGGGGATGAACTGCTGCACCACGTATCCGGTATAGGCGCCCATCATGATGAACTCACCATGAGCCATGTTGATCACACCCATCACGCCGAAGGTGATCGCCAGACCGATGGCTGCCAAGAAATAGATCGACGCCAATGAGATCGCGTCCAGTGTCAGGTCGAGCGTCTGGTTCAGGCCGACCTTCAGCTCGATCTGTTCAAGTGCCTGCACTGCAGCTGCGGTCACTTCGGGCGAGGGTTCCGTGTAGGTATCAATGAACACATGTTCAGCCAGCGCCGTGTTTATGTCGGCCTCGGTTACCAAGGCGGGAACGACCCTTGCCTCTGCCAAGGCTACATATGCCCGAGCGCGCGTTTCATCTGTATTCAGTTGCGCAAGCGGAATGTCACCAACGCGACCCCCGTCAATATTGGCCGCAAGAGCTGTCCGGATATCATCCCGTGACAAGCGTAGGGGCGCCAGATTGCCAGTGACCAGCAAGTCATAGGCCTCATCGCGCGTCAAATCACTCGAACCCGGTTCTAAAACGGCGGCGATATTCACATTAGACGGAAGTTCCGGTGCTGCTTGTCGCGTCGTCGCGATCAGTGGATTTAATGCGCCACGGACGTCCACGCCCAGATCGTCGGACATCTGCTCAATCGCAGCCACGCGCGCCGCGGTATCTTCGTCATATCCAATCGTCAGCAACCGTTCGAGCCGTTGTTTGTGAGCTTTCAGATCAGCATCAGCTTCATCGGCAATCGACGCGCGTAGGGGCTCCAGCAAAGCACGTTCGGGGTCACGTTGGATGGATTGCAAAGCGGCCAGCCGCCGAGCGCGGTCCGGATCTGTTAGCTGGTACTGCACCAGAGCCGTGCCAATCATCGCGCGGATGCCGCTATTGGGCTTCAACTGCTTCAGGTTGGATTTCTCGAAAATACCAACGACCTCGCCAGTATCGAAATCGGTAAGCTCATACGACCGGCCTTCGACCTTTTTGCCTGCAAAGAACAGGCCGTCCGACTTGCGCATCCACACGTCCTTGGCGGCCCATGTCTCAAGCATCACCTGCGCTTGCGGCAACCCGCTGCTGGCAATCGCATCAATCACGGGCCCGATTGTCTTGCGTGAGCTTTTGGCGATGATCTCCTGATGCTCTTGCAGGATCGGTTGCAGACCGGCCTCTTGCGCGTTGGCGGTCAGGTGGGCGCATAGAATTGCGAGGCCCGCAAGGAAAAGTCGTAACATGTGGTGAAACCCGAGTGTCTTTGGGGGCAAGGCGGGCATCACACCCACCTTGCGTGTCGGTTAGTAGTTCGACAGGGTCTGAACGCAGGTCTCGGTCTCGGTGTTGTACATACCGCAGCCCAGCTCTTTCCAATCCGATACCAGCACCGCCGATTCCGGTAGGAAGTCGGTCCAGGCGTCGCCCGGCACAACGTCGGTTTCGCTGATGATGTCGAACTGGCCGTCTTCCTGAATCTCACCGATCAGAACCGGCTTGGCCAAATGGTGGTTCGGCAGCATGACAGCGGTTCCACCGGTCAGGTTCGGGAATTCCTGCCCGTACATCGCGGCGCGCACGGCATCTACGTCGGTCGAACCGGCCTCGGTCGCGGCGTTAACCCACATGTTGAAACCGATGTAATGTGCCTCCATCGGGTCGTTGGTCACCCGGTCTTCGCCCATGGTAGCTTTCCATGTTTCAACAAATTCAGTGTTGGCGTCGGTATCCGCCGACTGAAAGTAATTCCAAGCAGCCAGATGGCCCACAAGGTTGGTTGTATCCAGGCCCGACAGTTCTTCCTCTCCGACCGAGAACGCAACGACCGGAATGTCATCCGCCGAGACGCCAGCCGCAGCCAGTTCCTTGTAGAAGCCGATGTTGGCGTCGCCATTGATGGTTGAGATCACTCCGACCTTCTTACCATCCGCACCCAGCGCAACCACATCCGCCACGATCTTGGACCAGTCGGAATGGCCAAAGGGCGTGTAGTTGACGAAGATATCACCGTCCGCGATGCCCTTTTGCTTCAGATAGCTTTCGAGGATATTGTTGGTGGTGCGGGGATAGACATAGTCTGTGCCAAGCAGCGCGAATTTCTCAACGCCAAGCTCGTCGAGGAAATAGTCGGTCGCCGGGATCGCTTGTTGGTTCGGCGCGGCACCGGTATAGAAGACGTTTTTCGAGCTTTCTTCACCCTCATACTGCACCGGATAAAACAGAAGGCCGTTCAGTTCCTCAATCACCGGCAGCACCGATTTGCGGCTGACGGACGTCCAATTGCCAAAGATCACATCCACCTCATGCACGGTCAGTAGCTCACGCGCTTTTTCCGCAAACAGCGGCCAGTCGGATGCAGGATCAACCACAACTGCCTCAAGCTGCTTGCCCAGCAGGCCGCCTTTGGCGTTCTGCTGGTCGATCAGCATCAACATCGTGTCTTTCAGCGTGGTTTCCGAAATCGCCATAGTGCCTGACAACGAGTGCAGTACGCCGACTTTGATCGTGTCTTCAGCAGACAGAGCGGCCGTTGCCATGGCGGCAAAGACAACCGATCCGAAGAGCGTGGATTTGAGAGATGTCATGTAATTCTCCTGGCGGGGCGGGCACAGAAGCCTTGCGTTGACACGCTGTCTTCTACTACCTGATCCCCGCAACTGTATGTTGCGTTACGTGTGGCGGTTGTGTCCGAGGTCCAATTCGCGCAGCCGTCACACACCCCCGGCGGTCGTTAGCCCGGCAGGCCCCACATCGATTCTGCATTGCAGCGAAATAGGCAAATCTGGCCCCATAGCATTCTGGCAAAGTGGACTGATATGCCCGATTTTTGATCTACATGCTGCATGCGTGATTAAAAATTGCACTTATGGTACGGGACTTGGTCGAAAATCTGCACCTGTCGATAGAGTTTCGACATCCCAAAGGTGAAAAAGCGCCAAACGTTCATGACGCGAAAGCCGCTGCCATCACTCAATTCACGCCCATATCGTCGGCGTCACATGCGAGACCGCCACGCGCTGAAGGCCGGGTTACGCTGTCGGCCAAACTGTTCCACGGGCGCAGTGTGATTGATCGCTTGCGGCCGGCGGGTTCGTTCAAATGTCTCTTCCCACGCGGACACGGCAGCCAATTGGACGCCGTGCTTTTGAACACGGCTGGTGGTGTTACTGGCGGTGATGATTTCCGGTTTTCAGGCCGCGCAGGCCGGGGCACCGAACTGACAGTGACCACGCAGGCTTGTGAGCGGGCATACAAAGCACAACCCGGTCAGGCCGCACGCATCGTCAACACTTTAACCGCCGGTCCGCAGGCAAGGCTGAACTGGCTTCCGCAAGAGACGATCCTGTACAGTGGCAGCGCATTAAACCGGCGCTTGCGTATTGATTTGGCCGAGGATGCCTCGGCCCTTATGGTTGAACCTTTGATCTTTGGTCGTACCGCGATGGGTGAAACTCTGACGGATATCCGCCTCAGCGATCGGATCGAGATTCGGCGCAACGAAAGGATGGTGTTTCTGGACGCCACCCGGTTCACCGGCGACCTTAGCGCGCATCTGGCCCGTCAGCACATTGCAGATGGCGCGGGCGCGATGGCCTTAGTCGCATTTGCCTCGCCCAGGGCCGAAGGGCATCTGAAGGCAATCCGCCAGATGCTGCCCGATACCGCCGGGGCCAGCCTGTTTCAACCTGACCTGCTGGTCGTCCGACTGCTGGCCAAGAACGGGTATGCCCTGCGCCGAAGTCTGATGCCCGTGCTTCGGCGACTGAACAACGACTCGCTTCCAAGATGCTGGACAATCTGACATGAACCTGACTCCCCGTGAAAAAGACAAACTGCTGGTCGCCATGGCCGCTGAAGTTGCCCGTAAACGACTGGCCCGTGGTGTCAAACTGAACCATCCCGAGGCGATTGCCCTTATCACCAGCGCCGTGGTTGAAGGCGCACGCGACGGGCGGTCGGTCGCCGATATGATGCAAGCCGGGGCCGAGGTGATCACCCGCGCGCAATGCATGGAAGGCGTCCCCGAGATGATTCACGAGGTTCAAGTTGAGGCCACCTTTCCCGACGGCACCAAGCTGGTGACCGTTCACAACCCTATTCGCTAAAAAAAGGAACACTGATATGACCCGCATGCTTTTCCCTGTTCTGATCCTAGCTGGCCCCGCCGCCGCGCATAACGGCACGCATATCCACGCGCATGGCACGGACTATGCCGCTCTGGCCGTGGGCCTCGCGATTGTCGCGTTGGCTGCTGTTGCCTTGATGGTGAAGCTAAACAAATGATCCCCGGCGAGCATTTCCCCGCTGAAGGCGAAATCACGTTCAACCTGGGCGCCGAGCCGTTGACGCTGATGGTCGCCAATACTGGCGACCGCCCGATTCAGGTCGGCTCGCACTATCATTTTGCCGAGACCAACCCGGCGCTGGAATTCGACCGCGCTGCCGCCCATGGCCTGCGTCTGGACATCGCCCCCGGCACCGCCGTGCGGTTCGAACCGGGACAGGAACGCGAGGTTTCGCTGATCCCGATCGGCGGCGCACGCAAGGTCTATGGGTTCAATCAAAAGGTCATGGGGGCGTTGTGATGCCAGCAAAAATCAAACGCTCCGACTATGCCGCCATGTTCGGCCCCACCACCGGCGATAAAATGCGGCTGGCCGATACCGACCTGATCATCGAGGTCGAACGCGATCTGACCATCTATGGCGAAGAGGTCAAGTTCGGCGGCGGGAAAGTGATCCGCGACGGGATGGGGCAGTCTCAGGTCACACGGGACAAGGGGGCGGTGGATACAGTCATCACCAATGCGCTGATCGTGGATCATTCGGGTGTCTACAAGGCGGATGTCGGTCTGAAAGACGGGCGTATCGCCAGGATCGGCAAGGCGGGGAACCCCGACACGCAGCCAGGTGTCGACATTATCATCGGCCCCGGCACCGAAGCCATCGCGGGCGAGGGGCGCATCCTGACCGCAGGCGGGTTCGACAGCCATATCCACTTCATTTGCCCTCAGCAGATCGAAGACGCGCTGCATTCCGGCCTGACCACCATGTTAGGCGGCGGCACGGGTCCGGCCCATGGCACGCTGGCCACCACCTGCACCCCCGGCCCCTGGCATATCGGACGGATGTTGCAGGCGGCGGATGCCTTCCCGATGAACCTCGCCTTTGCGGGCAAGGGCAACGCCTCATTGCCAGCTGCGCTCGAGGAACAGGTCAATGCCGGGGCCTGCGCTCTGAAACTGCATGAGGATTGGGGCACGACCCCTGCCGCCATCGACTGCTGCCTGTCGGTGGCCGATTCGATGGATGTACAGGTGATGATCCACACCGATACTCTGAACGAATCCGGTTTCGTCGAAAACACTGTCGCCGCCATGAAAGGACGCACCATCCACGCCTTCCACACCGAAGGCGCAGGTGGCGGCCATGCCCCTGACATCATCAAGATTTGTGGCGAGAATCACGTTCTTCCCTCCTCGACCAACCCGACGCGACCTTTCACTGTAAACACGGTCGAGGAACATCTGGATATGCTGATGGTCTGCCATCACCTCGACAAGTCCATCCCCGAGGACGTAGCCTTTGCCGAAAGCCGCATCCGGTGCGAGACCATCGCGGCCGAGGATATCCTGCACGACATGGGTGCGTTCTCGATCATCGCGTCTGACAGCCAGGCCATGGGCCGGGTCGGAGAGGTGCTGATCCGCACATGGCAAACCGCCGACAAGATGAAGAAACAGCGAGGGCGTCTGACCGAGGAAACCGGTGAAAACGACAACCTGCGGGTCCGCCGTTACATCGCCAAGTACACCATCAACCCGGCGATTGCCCACGGTCTGAGCCATGAAATCGGCAGCATCGAGGTAGGCAAGCGCGCCGATCTTGTCCTGTGGAACCCGGCCTTTTTCGGCGTGAAACCCGAGATGGTTCTGCTGGGCGGTACAATTGCCTGCGCGCAGATGGGCGACCCAAATGCCTCGATCCCGACACCGCAACCTGTTTACAGCCGTCCGATGTTCGGGGCTTATGGGCGGTCGGTGGAGCACTCGGCGATTACCTTTGTCTCGGCAGCAGCGCAGGCGGACGGGATCGGTGAAACTCTAGGCCTGGCCAAGAAAACAGTCGCCGTGCGGAACACACGCGAGATTGGCAAACGCAATTTGCCGCTAAACGATGCGACGCCCCATGTCGAAGTAGACCCGGAAACCTACGAGGTCCGCGCCGATGGTGAATTGCTGACCTGCCAACCTGCCGAGGTGCTGCCGATGGCGCAGCGATACTTTATGTTCTGAGATACAAGGAGCACCAAGATGACCACCGCGATCAAAACCGCTCGTATCTACCACGACCATGCGCATGCACCCGCTCATGCGCAGGTCTCGCTGGACTATGATGGCCGCTTCCTGCGCCGCAAGATGCTGGCCACGGATGATGGCGAGGCGTTTCTGGTTGATCTCTCCAACACCAAATCGCTGGATCATGGCGGGGTTCTGGTATTGGAAGACGGTCGTGAGATTGAAATCGTCGCGGCCCCCGAAGAGCTGCTGGAGGTAAAGGGTGACCACCTGCTGCGCCTTGCCTGGCATATCGGCAACCGGCACACACCCTGCCAAATCGAATCTGACAGGCTGCTGATCCAGCGCGATCACGTCATTCGCGACATGCTGATGAAACTGGGGGCCGATATTCGCGAAGTCGTCGAACCCTTCACCCCCGAAGGCGGGGCCTATGGCCACGGCAGGACCCATGGTCACGCCCACTAGCTCTGACATCCTGACACTGACCCAATGGTTGTCCCCCGCCTATCCGGTTGGGGGCTTCGCCTATTCCCACGGGCTGGAGGCAGCGATTGAACTGGGCCGGGTCGCCAGCGCAAACCAGACAGGCGACTGGGTCGCCACGATACTGCAACATGGCTCGGGCTGGAATGACGCGCTATTTCTTGTGGCCGCGTATAACGCCGATGACAGGGCCGCGTTGGCCCGAATCGATGCCTCCGCCCGCGCCTTTTGCGCCGGGTCGGAACGGCTGATGGAATCCGACCTTCTGGGTCAGGCTTTCGGATCCGTGACCGGAGATATCTGGGGGCTCGACCTGCGGCGCCTCACCTACCCGGTCGCGGTGGGCCGTGCCGCGCGGATGCAGAATCTGCCGCGCCCGCTGGTGTCGCAGATGTTCCTTCAGGCCTTCATGAGCAATCTTGTGGCCTGCGCAACCCGCCTTGTCCCTTTGGGACAGACCGATGCTCAGCGGCTGATTCGTGATCTGACCCCGCTCTGCACTTCGATTGCGGAAACAGCACAACACACGGGCCTTGATGAACTGGGTTCAACCGCATTCCTGTCCGATATCTTGTCGATGAAACATGAAACTCAATATTCAAGGATATTCCGAACATGAGCAGTATGAACGGCCCCCTGCGCGTTGGTATCGGCGGCCCGGTTGGCGCTGGTAAAACGACCCTGACTGCCGCTTTGGCAGAGGCCCTGGGCGAGGCCTTTTCGATTGGTGTCATCACCAACGACATTTATACGCAAGAGGATGCCGAAGCGTTGATGCGGATGCAGATTCTGCCCCGGGACCGGATTATCGGTGTCGAAACCGGCGGTTGCCCGCATACCGCGATCCGCGAGGATGCCTCGATCAATCTGGCCGCCGTGGCAGAGATGCAGGCCCGTCACCCCGGCTTGGATATAGTTCTGATCGAAAGCGGCGGCGACAATTTGTCGGCCACATTCAGCCCGGAACTGGCGGACCTGACACTCTACGTGATCGACGTTGCAGCGGGTGAGGAAATTCCGCGCAAGGGCGGTCCTGCGATAACGAAATCGGACATTCTGATCATCAACAAAACAGATCTCGCCCCCAATGTCGGCGCGTCGCTCGAAGTGATGGAGCGCGACGCCACGCAAATTCGAAAGGGCCGACCTTTCGTGTTTTCGGCCCTACGCCACCGAACGGGCGTTGACGCGATCGTCAGTTTGTTAGCGCAGATTGGGGGTCTGAAAATTGCAGATGGATGTGTTGCAGAGGCTTCTGGCGGTTGACGTGTGCCTTTGACGGCGGAATGACGACCGAACCATGTAGCTCGTAGTCCGCTCACAATTTCGTTCTTGGGCGCGGCGAACCGGCCCGATCGCCGATACAGTGCTCCACCGCAAGGTGTCGTGCCGACACCCCCCGAGGATGAACGCAATCGTCATCAATGGGTTATCTTCGGCAAGTCTCCGAAAGAGCTCGTTTGTCTCGTTGCTCGAAGGGTCCACCAGTACTTGCAACCAGTCTTCGCCTTGCCTCAGTTTTCCACTTCAAAATTTGTTGGCGTAACCTGACCATGTTGATCAGTTTATGGGATATGGCCAAAGTATAGAACCCGCCTGAGCATTGGACTTTAGACACTAGGCGACGTGTTTGGGCGGCCAAGGAACCTAGTCATTTGAAGCAGCTAAGTCTGAGTACCCGAGTCCTCAGAACGTCCGAACTTGTGGGCGAAATCGGCCCATAGCCGTCGTTCGACCTTGATCACCATCGCTGCGGTGCGGCTCATCAGAGGAGACATTCGCTGCGCGAGCAAAGCTCGAAGACAGGCGGAGTTCAGAAGAGCGGACAATGCTGTCGATTGCAAAGAAGGTGAGAAAGTCGGGGAATCATCACGCGCCACAATTGCTTTGGAACGAGGCGGCGGACTTGAGCGCTCTTCCGCCCTGCGAGCTACGCTTGTTCCTTCAACCAATTCCTGACTGTTGCCACAACTTCAGGTTTCCTGGGGGCTCGAGGGGCCACCACGTAATATCCCTCTTCCGTCGTCACCGAGATATCGAACGGCTGGCAAAGCCGGCCAGATTGAAGATCAGCTTCGACAAATTCCCGGTTCGTCAGCGCCACGCCTTGTCGGGCAATTGCAGCATCAATCGCGAGCGACGTTTGGCTGAACGCCATTGTCTTGAGAGCCGAAACAGGCTGATCGCCAAGTGCGGCTTCGAGAAACAGGGGCCATTGGCCATGAGTGTCTTCCAGCAGTACCTGGGTCAACAGGTCTTGTGGGGAACGGATCGAGTTAGAGCCATCGGCAAGGTCCGGATGGCAGACCGCAATCAGCTCTGCATTGAACAGCGGCTCCGCCAGAAGGCCCGGCCCGAAGGGGGGCTTGCCCTGACGGATCGCAATGTCGACTCCATCTGTCTGGAAATTCGCAAGCGCGTTCGATGCGTCCATGCGAACGCGAATCTCGGGGTGATCCAGGGCAAGTGTCCCCAGTTTTGGCACCAGCCACTTTGTTGCAAAAGAGGGGGTTGAGCTGATTGTCACCACGGTGTCCTGAGGCGACAGATTGGCTGTTGCTTCGGCCATCATCTCGAAGGCGCGGCGGATCGGGGGAAGGTATTTCCGGCCTTCATCCGTCAATGACAATCCGCGGGCTTGTCGTTCAAACAGTTTGATTTTCAACAACTCTTCAAGCGCGCGCACCTGTTGCGCAACGGCACCCTGGGTGACACCAAGCTCTTCCGCGGCAAGCCGGAAATTTAGATGACGCCCCGAAGCCTCGAAAGCCTTCAAAGAGTTCAATGGTGGTAGCTTGCGCATGGTACTTGCTCCAAGGGAGTAGAATTTCTACAGCGTTAAGACAGAATTACTGATTGGTCAAATGCTGTGATAGGCCCGATGTTGGACCCAGACGGATACAACGAGGTTCACGGAGACGGAAAATGGCTGACAAGAAAGTAGCGATCATTATGGGCGGCGGCAGCGGCATGGGAGCAGACAGCGCCCGTCGGCTTGCGGCTGACGGCTTCAATGTCGCCATTCTGTCTTCGTCGGGCAAGGGCGAGGCTCTGGCACAGGAATTGGGCGGTATCGGCGTGACCGGCACCAACAAATCCAGCGCGGACATGCAGAAGCTCGTCGATGCGGCCATGGAGAAATGGGGTCGCGTCGATGTGCTGGTCAACTCGGCCGGTCACGGTCCGCGGGCGCCGGTGCTGGAAATCAGCGACGGCGACTGGCATGAGGGCATGGAGGTTTACTTCCTGAACTCTGTACGTGCCACGCGGATTGTAGCGCCGATTATGCTTGAACAGAAGTCGGGCACGATCATCAACATCTCGACCTTTGCCGCGTTTGAACCCGATGCGGTTTTCCCGACCTCGGGCGTGATGCGAGCGGGGCTTGCGGCCTATACCAAGCTGTTTGCGGACAAATACGCCGCCGACAACGTTCGTATGAACAACGTCTTGCCGGGCTTCATCGACAGCCTGCCGGAAAACCCGGATTTCCTGGCGAAGATCCCAATGGAGCGGTACGGCAAATCGTATGACGAAGTTGCCGCGACCGTGGCTTTCCTGGCCTCGGAAGGCGGTGCCTATATAACTGGCCAGAACATCCGCGTGGATGGCGGCATTACACGCTCGGTCTGATCCGAGTTCCAGCGCGAAAGACAAAATCATGAAACCGACTTCGAAAGACTCCTCTTGGGAGATGGATCTCCCTGTGTTTTCAGCAACCCCGAAGCATGATGCCTATGACGTCGTGATTATCGGCGGTGCCACGATGGGGGCCTGCACTGCGTGGTTTCTGGCCTCGAATCCTGACTTCAAGGGCAAGGTTCTTGTGGTTGAGCCCGACCCGACCTTCTCAAAGGCCCAGACCGGGGCCTCGAACAACTGCATGCGCCAGCAGTTTGCCAACCCAATCAACGTGAAGATTGGGCAGTACGCGGCAGAGTTCGTGCGCGATTTTCGCAAAAACCTGGGCGGTGACCCGAAGGTGCCCGAACTCAGCATCCGCAACTTCGGTTATCTCTATCTCTCTGACTCCCCGGATTTGACCAAGGTTCTGCAACGGGACCAAAGCGTTCAGGAGGAATGTGGTGCAGGCACCAAAATGGTGGCGCCCGAAGAGATTGCGGCAGCGTATCCGTTCTACAACCTCGATGACATCGAAGCGGGCAGCCTGAACACCGTCGACGAAGGCTATTACAACGCCCCTCTGATGATCGAATGGCTTATCAAAAAGTCGGTCGAAGGCGGTGTCGACTATGTTCAGAACACAGTCACCGCGATCACGCGCGACCGCAACAAGGTAACCGGCGTGACCCTCGCCACAGGCGAAGTCATTGCGGCGGGCGCCATCGTCAATGCCGCAGGAACCCGTGTCGGAACGATCGCCGGTATGGCCGGTGTCAAACTCGATATTCAAGCCAAGCGGCGCTATACGTTCATTTTCCGCGCCAAAAAACCGCTGGATCGCGACCTGCCCCTGACCATCGACCCGACAGGCGTGCATTTCCGACAATTCGGCGATGATTACCTGGTTGGCTGTCCGCCTCTGGGCGAGGATGCAACCGTCGACCCAGACGACTTTTCGGCAGAGGAAACCATCTGGGAAGACAAGGTTCACCCGATCATCCGCAACCGTATTCCACAGTTCAAGGATGTTGAAGTCATCGACTATTGGATTGGGCACTACGATTTCAACACGTTCGATTTCAACGTGGTGATAGGTCCGCATGACGAGGTGTCGAATTTCCATTTTACCAACGGATCATCAGGGCATGGATCGCAACAAGGCCCCGCAGTAGGTCGGGGTGTCGCCGAGCAAATCATCTATGGCGAATTTCGTTCGATGGACCTGTCACCGTTTCTCTATGAGCGCTTTGCCAAAGGCGAACGCGTCATCGAACGCGCCGTAATCTGAGGAAGTTGATATGAGCTACAATGTGAAACTCTCGGGTGTCATGCCCGCCTTGGTCACACCGTTTGATGCGGCGAACAAGATCGACTTTGACGCCTTCGAAACCCTCCTGACCCATTTCCGGGATGCGGGCGTGACGGGCTGGGTGCCAAATGGCTCGACCGGCGAATATTTCAGCCAGTCGACCGAGGAACGGCAGCAGGTTCTGCAATTCGTCAAGGAGTTCGCCAACGATGACGAGATTCTGATCGCCGGCACCAACGCGCCCGCTACACGGCAAGTGATCGAACAGACCGCCATGGCCAAGGAGATCGGCTATGACAACGTGCTGTTGCGCCGCCTTTCTACACCCGTCCGACGCAGGACGAACTGATCAGGCACTATGAAACTGTGCTGGCCGAGGTTGATGTGAATCTGGTGCTTTACAGTTACCCGGCCAAGGACGGCAGCGATATCAGTTTCGAGCTGATAGATCACTTCGCAGACAACCCGCGTGTCATCGGAATCAAGGAGAGCTCGGGTGTGTTGCAGCGCGCAATCGATATTGCCACTCGGTATGAAGGCAAGATCCAACTGATTTCAGGCTCGGACGACATCGCTTTGGACTTTATGTTCTGGGTGCAGGTCGAACTTGTCTTCACCAGCCAGTCCAGCATGGGGCCGGAACCGTAAGCGGTATCTGCGATTAACCGTTCTGGGTGCAGGTCGAACTTGTCTTTGACCCGGTTCAACATCGTCTTTGTTGAACCGACTTCTGCCTGTCGGATTGATCTGGTGGCTTCGACATCGACGATTACACCGTGATCCGTATCAATCAGATAATTGTCGGAATAGCTGAAGAATGCAGGGCCTTTGCGGGCTGCAGTCCATTGGCTGGCGGGGTCAGAATGTGAGGTGAACTTGGGCTGTACCTCGCTGGCCGCGCCGAATGCCGCCTCGTCCAGCGTGTCGAGATACTCGCGGACCGCGCGGGACGCATCTGCCGGGTCAATGCTTGCCGCGTCCCAGTCTTCCTTCGGTGTTGAGTTCCGTTTGTTAGCATAGGCTTCGATCAGGCTGGCATCAATCGCCATGCGCTGGCCGCTGACGAGACCTTCCTCAATGCAGCGTGCCACAGTTGTCTCAAACAGACGACGCAACAGTTCGCTTTCCCGGAAACGGCCGTGCCGGTTCTTGGAAAACGTGGAATGGTCTGGCACCCGGTCGTTCAAGTCGAGACGGCAGAACCAGCGGTATGCCAGGTTCAAATGCACCTCTTCGCAGAGCCGTCGCTCGGATCGAATACCGAAGCAATAGCCAACCAACAGCATGCGGATCAGCAGTTCGGGATCGACGGAGGGCCGGCCCGTGTGGCTGTAGAAATCCGTAAGGTGCGCGCGAATGCTGCCCAGATCGACGAACCGGTCAATCGAGCGCAAAAGGTGGTCTTGCGGGACATGATCCTCCAGCGAGAACTCGTAAAACAGCGACGCTTGCGCTTCCTGTCTCGGTCCCATCATGGCTGATCCCTCCCTTTAGGAAGAATTGAATCAGCAACTTACCAACCGATCAAGCCCGAGTTTTTCAACAAAATACGCCGTTCGGACCCAATGACCAAGGTTTCGCTGGGCGGTTCTAGGCCGACTACCGGCCTCGAACTTTGGTTTCTGTTCTACCGCCGTCTGATCCGCTCGCGACGGCGCTCGCGACGTTCGATGTTTATCTGATGATCATGGCCTAGCGCGCGGTAGAATCCCAATCCCTTGGACCAGTTCAGAAAGTGGGCAAAGCTGTCGACCTGATCGTCATTGCGACCGCGTGGAAAGGACTGCAGTTCCCGTTTGAACGCCGCCAGCCAGGGCGCGTCTGCAGGCAGATACACCTTGCCCTCTTCGATAGGACCGCACGCGGACTGGAACCGGGTTTCCTTGTCCTTGTCAGGTCTAATGCGTTCATAGCGCCGACGGTCATCACGAAACAATTCGTCCAAAAGCGGTTTGCCAGAAGCGGCATCCTCGATCAGAACTCGATCCGGATCCCAGCGACTGACAAGCTGCAGTGCCTTGGCTTTCAGGTCTGGGTAGTCCACCTGCCCACGCCAGACGTCGAGAAGGTACCACGCATTTTCTCGGAACCCCCAGGTTGTACAGACCGAGAAGTCGGACCGGGGATCCGCAGACATCCCCGTATCCCAGCTTTGAACGACAAGCTGATACCAGCGGCGATCTTGGATAGTCTTGTAGGTACCAAACCACTCCCAGCGCAGGGGTGACCCGTCGGGAGCAATGGGGTTCTGCTGATACTGGCAATTGAACACGGCTGCGCCCATTTCACGACGCTTGGTATCCAGCGTGTCCTGATCCAAACGGGACGGGCAAAGGAGATCACCCGGTTTGCGGCACATGACCCTTCCACGCCCAAGAGGCACTGTCTCATGGTCTTCGGCGATGGCAGGCAGGTTCAGGTGCCGATAGGTACCGCGGTCCAGCAGATAACCCGGCGGATCCATCTCGTGCAACCGCTGTGCAACCATAACCACACGCCCTTCGGAAGGGTTGTCAAAGCGCGACAGCAAGGTCCCCTCAATGAACTCCTGTGCCTTGACCAGTTCAGCTTCGGAGCCCGCATCGCCGGCTTTCAGCAGGTCATCGATGATGATGTAGTCAGCGCCATGTCCAGTCACAGAACTTCCGATGGAGACAGCCTTACGGCTGCCTCCCTTTGTGGTGCGGATTTCTTCTGAGGTGTTGCCCTTTTTAGCCAAGACCGTTTCAGGGAACATTCCCCGGTACCAGCGCGCAGACATGATCCGACGACAATCCTCGGAATGTTTGCGTGCCAGATCCAGCCCGTAGCTGGCAACAATAATCTTGGCGCTGGGGTTATGACCGAGAAGATAAGCGACATAGGCAACGGCCACGGTGACCGATTTCAGGCACCGGGGCGGAATGTTGATAATCAACCGCTTGTTCTCGCCGACGCGAACGTTGTCCAACTCATGGCACATGGCCCGCACATGCCAAGCCGGATCAAAGCTGTGGTCAGTTCCTTGGTGCAGCGTGTCAAACACACGCCAAACAAAGGGAAAGAAATTGCCCCGGCAAACCTCGCGCGCGGCTTGCAGGACCATTTTGGATCAGGAGCCGTCATCTTCCGCCTCCTCATCTTCCGCACCGCCGTCACCGTCCAATTGGCTGGAAAAGAAATCCCGGAGGATGTCGTAGTCGACCTTATCCGGCCCTTCCAAAGCAGCGCTGGCCTGTCCGCTCCCATCATCTGAACCGCCAAACAGATCAGAGTCGACCTTAAGAAGCGCCATCAGCAATTTCGTGTCGCCCTTCAAAGCACCTGCCATGAGCCGCTTTGCAATTGCCTCCGCCTTGGAAATTCGGGTTTCGTGGTTGCCTTCGCGGACTGTGATCTTGGTTTCCAGTTCGCGTTTCAGGCTGGCATTCACGCCTTTGGCAGCTTTCGGTCGTCCTTTCGGATTTCCGGATCGCCCTTTTTGGAACCGGGTTGCTTTGGGCGGCTTGCCGTAGCCGACCTCATACTCTTTCGTATCGTCAGACATGATCCGCCTCCAGCTCTGAGGTGGCATCGGTTGCCGCAGAATGCGCATCGAACGTCTGGCCGGTCACCGCGTGCACGGCGTTCTCACCGGTCATCTCCTGCCAGCGGCGGATGGCGACATCAACATATGCCGGGTCGAGCTCAATCAAGCGCGCCTGCCGTCCGGTTTTCTCAGCTGCCAGCAAGGTCGCGCCGGACCCGCCAAAGGCGTCCAGCACGACATCACCGCGATGACTCACATCCATGATGGCATCTGCCACCAGGGCCGTTGGCTTCACTGTGGAATGATCAGCGAGATCCGCCTCGCGCCCTGCTCCAAAGCTGTTCACACCAGCATAATCCCAAACATTCGTTCGGTTGCGCCCGTGTTTACCCAGTTCGACATTGTTGATATGCGGCGCACCTGGTTTCTTGAAGATGCAAACCAGCTCGTGCTTGGAACGATAAAGGCTGCCCATCCCGCCATTGGTCTTGTTCCAGACGCAGAGATTGATGAGATCAAAGCCACCTGCCTTGCCGGACGCAATCAGTTCTTCAATGTGACGCCAGTCCATGCAGATCATCGCGATGCCACCGTCCGGCAAGCAGTCAAACAGCCGGTTGGTCACGCCTGAAAGAAAGCTGCGGAACTCGCTGTCCGACATTTCTCCCGACGCCATGGCAAATTCGCGATGATCGCCGCCGGTGCCGCAACGGACATGCCCATTGACCGGCACATTGTAAGGCGGATCGGTAAAGACCATCTGCGGGGTCTCGCCATCCAGCAAGGCGTCGTAGCTCTGGGCTTGCAAGGAATCCCCGCAGAAGATGCGATGATCTCCGAGAACCCAGAGGTCGCCAGGCTCCGTGATTACGGGTGCCTCAGGGTTCGGCGTCTCAACAGATTCCGCTTCAGTCTCCGTGACCTCATCCGCGCAGTCGATGATAATGTCGATCTCCGGTGTTTCGAACCCGGTGATATCCAGATCAAAGTCCAGTTCACCATCAAGGCTGAGATCCATCAGCTCGGCAAACTCGATCTGCAGAGCAGCTTCGTTCCAGTCGGACAATTCCGCCAGCTTGTTATCCGCAATGCGCAGAGCCCGCACTTCTGCGTCTGACAAGTGATCCGCGACAACTGTCGGCACAGACTTCAACCCCAGGGCTTTAGCGGCCTCATAGCGGCCATGACCCGCGATGATTGTGCCCGAACCATCCAACAAGATCGGGGTGACAAAGCCAAACTTGGCCACCGACGCTTTCAGCTTGTCGATATTCTTGGCCGCGTGCACGCGGTTGTTGTTGGCGTAGGGCTTGATTTGGCTGATCTGAGATTGGACGACTTTGTCCGCCATCCAGATCGGCGTGTTGGACGCCTTGGCGTCGCTCTGTGGTTTTTTGGCAGACATAGCCGCCTCCTTTCGTTTGACGCTTGTTAGCGTCGACAAGAAAGGATCGTGTTGGGAATTCGGAGAGAGCACGAGTAGCAACTCTCCGGACCAATCGATCCGGTTCGTTGCCCCTTCGAATGCTCTCGGTCTTATCCGCTTCAAGAAATGCGGCGCCGAATGCTGCCTGGGAGATGTATTCACCTCCCCGTGGGACCTTGTCCCTTGCAGGGCTGGCTAGAATCTATGCACGGGCTTTTGCAATTGCAACCCCCAAACAAAAAAGTAACCAATTAAGATTGTTGACGAATAATCGGGGGTGCGGCAGCAACGCCCTGCAATACACACCCCTCCAGAGATCGCCCCAGAAAGAGCTGGACTGTTGCTGTGAACCACGCATCACTGAACCCACGCCCGAGCCATTCGGGCGCTCCTCGGTACCGGGGTTCGGCATTCCGCCAGCCCCAGATCAGAGGAGACGATACATGTCCAAATCCAAACAAACCAAAATTGACAAGGTGCAAGCTTTGTTGCATCGCCCGAACGGTGCCAGCCTTGAGGCGCTCTGCAAAGCAACGGGGTGGCAGCCTCATTCGGTCCGAGCGGCATTGAGTGGGTTTCGGAAGAAAGGCGCGACGATTGAACGGCGGACCTCCGACAAACCAAATGGAGCATCCACATATCATCTGGCGGCGGGAACTGGAGAAACGTCATGACCAAGACGAGCGATGTCGCCGATCTCGCCGCCATGGGTCGATCGGATCTGGTCACGCTCTGGCAGAAACTGTTTGATCAACCAGCCCCCGCCATGCTCAGCCAACCCTTCCTGCGCCGTTTTATCGCCTTTGAGATGCAGTCCCGCCGTCATGGCGGGCTACCCCGCCAGGTCAAAGCCACGCTGGAAAAGGGTTCCGAGAAAAAACCCCGGCCAGCCTGCCCTGCTCTTAAACCCGGCGGGCGCCTGCTGCGCGAGTGGAATGGCGTGACCCATGTAGTGGACGTTACAGAGGACGGCTTTGTCTGGAACAGTCGGTCCCATCACTCGCTCTCGGCCAACGCCCGAGAGATTACCGGTGCGCATTGGTCAGGGCCGCGTTTCTTCGGGCTCACCGGCAAGGCGGCCAAATGAGCCCGCGCCGTAAAATCCGATGCGCCATCTACACGCGCAAGTCCTCAGAAGATGGATTGGATCAGGACTTTAATTCGCTGGATGCGCAATATGAGGCCTGCGCAGCCTATGTCGCCAGCCAGCGACACGAAGGCTGGACCCTACTACCCGGGCGCTACGATGACGGCGGCCTGTCCGGCGGTACACTCGAACGCCCTGCCATTCAACGCCTTCTTGAAGAGATCGATGCCGGGCGTATTGACATGGTGGTGGTTTACAAGATTGACCGGCTGACCCGCTCGCTTGCCGATTTCTCGAAGCTGATCGAACGGCTGGAACAGGCAAACTGTTCCTTTGTGTCCGTCACACAAGCATTCAACACCTCCTCATCCATGGGTCGGTTGACCCTGAATGTGCTGTTGTCCTTTGCTCAGTTTGAACGGGAAGTCACCGCCGAACGTATTCGCGACAAAATCGCGGCGTCCAAGAAAAAGGGGCTTTGGATGGGTGGCAACCTGCCCCTCGGCTATGACCGCCACCCCGATCCGAAGGCAAGAACGCTGGTCGTGAATGAAGAGGAAGCGAAAACGGTCCGGCATCTCTTTGGGCTTTATGACGAGCTGGGTTGCCTGCGCAAAGTAGAAGAACGGGCAACGGCAGAAGACCTGCGGTCGAAACGGGTTGTTCGGGCGGATGGAAGCATGAAAGGGGATTGTCCGCTGTCACGCGGTCAGATCTATTACCTGCTGCGCAACCCGGTTTATCTCGGAAAAATTCGCCACAAGAATAAGAACTGGGACGGACAACATACGGCGATCATCGACCAACGTGTTTGGGACCGGGTACAGGAAAAAATGCGACAGGCCTCCAATCGCTCCCGTGCACGCGGCGGCTCTGATACGCGCCAACACTCCAATGACCCCGGCGCCTGGCTCACCGGTCTGCTACAGGACGAAACAGGTGATCGGTTGACGCCGACCCACACCACACGCAAAGGCCGACGGTTGCGCTATTACGTCTCCAATCGACTGATCTCGGGTGGCAAGGATTTCTCCGGCTGGCGACTGCCCGGCCCGGCGCTGGAACACGCAGTCATTGATGTCATCGTCAGACATCTGCAAGACGCAGCCGCGGCGCACCAAGTACTGGCGCAACCGGAGGCCGGGTCAGCCGATGCAGTGCAGACTACAGTTGCAGATTTAGTAACCCGGCTTCTAGGCCAAGGCGGTCAGGTCGGCGCTGCTCTTATGGCCAAAGGCAAAATTGCACGAGGACAGATCGACCTCGAATTTAACCCCAAAACTCTGGCAAGCGCACTTGGCATCGCGGCCGATCATCTGCACCCGGATCTCACCCACGTCACCGCATCTTTCGATCTGCGCCGCCGCGGTGTCGAGGCCAAGATCATCGCTGGAGACATTTCACCCCAACCCGATCCTCACCTCCAGTCCATGCTGCTCCGCGCCCATGGCTGGGCGCGCGATCTGAATGCCGGGATTCAACTGATGGAAATTGCACGCCGTGAAAGCGTTCCCGGCGCATTCATCCGCACCCGCGCCCAGCTCGCGTTTCTCTCCCCGAAGATTCAGGCCGCGATTCTAGACGGGACCCAACCGCCCGAACTCACACTCAAGCGTCTGGTCAGCGTGACCCACCCACTTAATTGGTCCGAACAGGAACGCCAGTTCGGCTTTTGATAGCTTCAGATCCTGCGTCCCTGATACAGGGTTCGCCCTCCCTGATCCGCTGGAACAATTCCCTGTTCCCGCGAGAAAATTCCCTGTTCCGCTTTTTAGGGAATTTGCAACATAAACCTCTGAAAAACATGCAGTTCTGACAGGAGAAATGACCGAACTCAGACCCGTTTCACGAAAATTCCCTGTAAATTGCCGGGTATCAGGGAAATCCAGCCCAAAGCGACCCCGCCAAAATGCGGCACTGAGACTGCGGCCGGAATTGCGCTCTGAATGTACAGTCTGCTCCGTCTCTGATTGAAAGCGCACGCGCCAACTCGCGGAAATTGCGGCACAATTCCGGGTCAGAAAACACAACTGAAGTGAGACGGGTATGGGTGGCGGGGAGACAGGGATTCGAACCCTGGGGACGCTCTCACGCCCAACGGTTTTCAAGACCGCCGCATTCGACCACTCTGCCACCTCCCCGTCGAAGGCAGGGTCTAAGCGCAAGTTCGGCCAGAGGCAAGTCGAAATCGGGATTTCTTGCCGAAGCCCGCGCAGCGGTCTTTCCATGACTCTTCAGCCGCGTTATGATCCCCGAAATAGACCGAAACAGGCTGGCAAGCAGAACCAGCAGACCGGCAGCGGGGTTCCGAGGACGAGACCCCTTCAGGCAAGGGATAAGCAGATGAAGCGAGCGATCATGACACGCCCGGGACCGAAACGGTTGGCGTATCTGGCGTTGACTTTGACAGTTTTAAGCGGGTGTGAAGATATTCTTCAAGAGGCTGAAAAACCTGAAGAAAACTCAAACAAAACCGAACTCCTTCCCGAGGTAGCCTCGGGCTCGCAGCGTGACGTCGAAGCTCCCGAGGTTTTTCAGGTCACCGAAGCGGGGCTTTGGGATGGCAGGCCCTCGCTGGGCGGGATCTGGGTTGCCTACCCGGAAGTATCCCAGCCCGAGCGTGTCGTAATTACGAACACCGCAAACAACAAGTCTGTAACAGGGGCCCTGTTCCGACGTGAACGCAACCTGCCCGGCCCGGCGCTTCAGGTGTCATCTGCTGCTGCGGAACAGCTCGGAATGCTGGCGGGCGCGCCGACAAAGGTCAGTGTGGTCGCTTTGCGCCGTGAAGCTGTAAAGGAATCACCACCAGAGGACGCGCCCACACCGGAAGACGAGGCGGCAGATACGGCTGCGGTGTCGGACACCGCGGCCACCGGCGATCCATCCGCGGCAGATACCGAAAAACCGGCCAAGCCGAAATGGTGGCAAAAGAAGGCGCCAGCGGCAGCAGCCGGTTCGGCAGCGGTTGCGGCGGATGCGGCAAGTTCTGCCAACGCAGCGACCGAAGGTACGGACACGACCACAGCTGCGGCATCAGCCACTGAGGACCCAACAGAGCCCGCTGAAGAAAAACCCGCCAAGCGGAAGTGGTGGCAGAAAAAAGAGCCAGCAGCGGCAGCGGCGGGAGCCACCGTGGCTGCGGCGGGTGCAGCAACAGGCGGTGCTGATGTGGCCGCAGATGTTGCGGCAGCCGCAGCTGCACCGGCGTTGTCGGACGCGCCGGTCGAAGCCCCCGCTGAAAAGCCTGCAAAACGGAAGTGGTGGCAAAAGAAAGACCCCACTGAGATCACCGAAACGCCACTGGATCCCATCGAAGGCGCTGCATCCGCGATTGACGCGACCGAAGCGGTTCCTGCCGCAGCGGCGGCAACAGGCGCTGCGTCTCCGCTGAGCAAACCATTTGTGCAGATCGGCACGTTCAGCGTCGAAGCAAATGCGAATGCCGCCGCCGAGAAAGTGCGCCGGAATGGCATGTCGACTGTTGTGCGGGAACTGAAAACCGAAAACAAAACAGTATGGCGGGTCCTGGTTGGCCCTGCCGCAACCCGGGCCGAACGCAAGGCCATTCAAAAAGATGTAAAGGACCTTGGTTTCAAAGATGCGTTCACCGTGTCCGACTGATACAAGGAGGCGTAACATGCTATCCTCATTGCGAACTTCTGTTCTGGCCATTGGGCTTGCTGTACTGGCAATCCCGGCTCAGGCTTTTGATACATCCGCCCGCGCGGCTTATGTGATCGATCAGACCACCGGTACGGTGCTTTTGGCAAAAGACGCCGATCAGCCCTTGCCTCCTGCATCCATGTCCAAGCTCATGACGCTGTATGTTGCTTTCGAAGCGCTGCGTGACGGAAGACTGACGCTGGACGAAACCCTGCCCGTGTCCGAACACGCGATGAGCTATGGCGGCTCGACCATGTTTCTGAACACGCAGGACCGGGTTCGGGTCGAGGACCTGCTGCGCGGCATCATCGTTCTGTCAGGCAACGACGCCTGCGTGGTCCTCGCCGAGGCGCTAAGCCCTGACGGGACAGAGGCCGGGTTTGCCCGCTATATGACCCAGCGCGCAAAGCAGATCGGTATGAACAACTCGAATTTCGCGAACTCGAACGGTTGGCCTGCCGCCGGACATATGATGTCGGTTCATGATCTTGCGGTTCTGGCCGACAGGCTGATTACCGACTTTCCCGAATACTACCCCCTGTTTTCAGAAGAGGTATTCGAATTCGATGGCCGTGCGCCGTCGAATGCCCGTAACCGCAATCCATTGCTGAAACTGAGCATTGGCGCGGATGGCCTGAAAACCGGCCATACGCAGGAGGCCGGATACGGCCTGGTCGGGTCTGCCAAACAAGGCGATCGCCGTGTCATCTTTGTCCTCAGCGGGCTGGACAGCACCGGTCAACGGGCAGAGGAGGCTGAGGCCGTGGTTAACTGGTCGTTTCGAAATTTTGTCGAGAGGACAGTTGCCAACGCGGAAACGCCGATAGCCGAAGCCAAGCTGTGGATGGGCGAGAAAAAGACTGTTGGTCTTGTACCTGACGGCGATCTGACGGTTCTGTTTCCGGTTCTGGGCACACAAAACGTCAAGGCTGAAGTTGTCTATCAGGGTCCTATCAATGCGCCGGTCAAGAAAGGCCAGCAACTGGCCGAACTTGTCATCAAGCCTGAAGGATTGCCGGAAATTCGACGTCCACTGGTGGCAGCGGAAGACGTTGCAATTGGTGGATTTGTCGTCCGTATGCTGACCGTTGGCGGCATAGTTCTGAAAGACGTGATCAATAACCCACTGGAGTCGATGTGACCAAGGCGGGGTTATTTCTGACTTTCGAAGGCATTGACGGATCAGGCAAGTCAACTCAGGCGCGGATGCTGGCGGATCAACTGCGGGCGCAGGGTCATGAGGTCGTTTTGACGCGTGAACCGGGCGGCTCACCCGGCGCGGAGGAAATCCGCAGCCTGGTATTGGAAGGTGATCCCGACCGCTGGTCGGCCGAAACGGAAATCCTGCTTTTCACGGCCGCCCGCCGCGACCATCTGGAACGTACGATCGAACCCGCACTTGCCGCAGGGCAAGTGGTGATCTGCGACCGCTTTGCCGACAGCACACGTATGTATCAGGGCCTGTCGCGGGGCGATCTGCGCGGCCTTGTTGATCAGCTGCACAGCCTGATGATCAAGCGCGAGCCGAACTTGACGCTGCTGATCGACATGGACCCCGATACCGGCCTGTCCCGCGCCAAAGGGCGGCAAGGCGCGGAAGAACGGTTCGAAGATTTCGGCCCGGACCTACAAAGGAAAATGCGGGCTGGCTTTCTGGCACTGGCCCATGAGTTTTCCGACCGTTTCCGCGTGGTGGACGGTAACCGGGACATGGACAGCGTTGCGCAGGATGTGACAGAAATCGTCCAGGCTGCTTTGCGATAGACGATGAATGACGAAATCCCCTCTCCGGATCAGGTGCCCGGTGCGCCGCATCCCCGCGAGACCGTCCGGCTTTTTGGTCAGGATGCGGCGGAACAGGCGTTTCTGACCGCCTACAACTCGGACCGGCTGCACCACGGCTGGTTGCTGACCGGGCCGCGTGGCGTCGGCAAGGCAACGTTGGCCTGGCGGATTGCGCGGTTCTTGCTGGCAACACCTTTGGCAAACGACGGTGGGCTGTTTGGCGCGCCGCCACCGCCAGAGACGCTCGACATTGATCGCGACCACCCGGTGTCACGTCGCATTCTGGCCGGGGCCGAGCCGGGATTGGCCGCGATAGCCCGGTCGCTGAATGATCAGGGGCGGCTGCGCAACGAAATCGTTGTGGACGACATCCGAAAGCTGGGAAAGTTCTTTGGCCTGTCCTCTGCCGATGGTGGGCGCCGGATTGTAATCGTGGATTCGGCGGATGAGATGAATGTCAGCGCCGCCAATGCTTTGCTGAAGATGCTGGAAGAGCCTCCGGCGCGTACAACTCTTTTGCTGGTATCGCACCAACCCTCGCGCTTGTTGCCGACCATCCGCTCTCGGTGCCGGACCTTGCGTCTTGGGTCCCTGAGTGCCGGGGATATGCAGGACGCGCTGTCGCAAACCGGGACGACCTTACCGACGCATCCCGAATATCTCGCCGCATTGGCCGCTGGCTCGGTCGGGGAGGCCGTTCGCCTGATCAATCTGGGCGGACTTGAAATCTATGCCGAACTGATTGCCATTCTGGGCACCCTGCCCCGCCTGGACCGGCAGCGCGCGCTGGCCCTGGCCGAGGCCGCGGCACAACGCGGCGCGGCCGAGCGCTTTGATCTGCTGCTGACACTGATCGATATCGCCTTGTCTCGGCTGGCCCTGACCGGGGCAACCGGAGCACCGCCGACCTCTGAGGCCGCCCCGAACGAAGCTGAAACGCTGGCCAGACTGTCGGATTCTTCGGATCAGGCCCGTCGCTGGGCCGAAGTCGCAGCGACAATCACAGCCCGCGCGCGACATGGTCAGGCGGTGAACCTTGACCCTGCCGCTCTGGTCCTAGATACGGTGTTCAAGATACAGGAAACCGCCGGCCAGGTCAGATGAGCGACATCCCCCAGATCACCGACAGTCATTGCCATCTGGACTTCCCGGATTTTGACGGTCAGTTGGACGACATCATCTCGCGCGCGGCTGAGGCTGGCGTGACCCGGATGGTGACGATTTGCACCAAACTGCGCAATGAACCCGCGGTCCGTGCAATTGCCGAAGCCCATGCACCGGTATTCTACGCCGCAGGCACCCACCCGATGAGCGCCGCAGACGAGCCTATGGTCTCGGTCGATGAACTGGTCGCGTTGGCACAGCACCCGAAATTTGTGGGCATCGGCGAATCCGGTCTGGATTACCACTATACTGCCGACAGCGCTGAGCTTCAGATTCAATCCCTGCGCATTCATATCGAAGCTGCCCAGCGCACTGGGTTGCCTTTGATCATTCATGCCCGCGCCGCAGACGACGATATGGCCCGAATTCTGGCCGAAGAGTATCGCAATGCGCCTTATTCCTGCGTGATGCACTGTTTTTCGTCCTCGGCCGAGTTGGCCAAAGCCGCGCTGGATCTGGGATTTTATCTGTCCATGTCCGGCATTGCGGCCTTTCCCAAAAGCCACGAGTTGCGCGACATTTTCGCAAGCGCGCCGGTGGATCGCATTCTGGTGGAAACCGACGCGCCCTATCTGGCGCCGCCCCCTTATCGTGGCAAGCGAAACGAACCGGCTTATACCGCGCATACAGCCCGAAAAGGGGCCGAACTGTTCGGGCTGGAGTATCCGGCTTTTGCCGCCCAAACTCAGGCGAATTTTGACCGGCTGTTCAGCAAGGCGGCAACGAACAGGGCCGCTGCATGACCGAATTGCGATTTACCATTCTGGGCTGCGGATCGTCAGGCGGCGTACCCCGGTTGGGTGGCCACTGGGGTGCTTGCGATCCTGCTAACCCCAGGAACATTCGCCGGCGCTGTTCCCTGCTTGTCGAGCGTGACGGCCCCGGCGGCACAACCTCAGTGTTGATTGATACGACCCCGGACATGCGCAGCCAGTTGCTGGACACGGGCACCGGGCGGCTTGATGGTGTAGTCTATACACACTCTCACGCGGATCATGTCCATGGAATCGACGACCTGCGCATGATCGTGTTCAACATGAAAACCCGTGTACCGGTCTGGGCTGATGGTGATACTCAGAACGCCCTGCTGGGGCGGTTTGGATACGCCTTCATTCAACCCGAAGGGTCACCTTATCCTCCGATCCTCGACCTCAAGTCCATCGACGGGCCGTTCGAAATTGATGGACCCGGCGGGCCCATTCCGTTTCGTCCATTCAAGGTCAATCACGGCTCGATAGATTCTCTAGGTTTTCGCATGGGACGGCTCGCCTATTTGCCGGATGTTGCCGAAATATACGACGACGCATGGCCTGAAATGGAAGGGTTGGAATATCTTATAATCGACGCCCTGCGCCGAAGCCCTCATCCCACACATGCACATCTGGAAAAAACGCTTGAGTGGATTGAGAAGCTGCAACCAAAACAGGCGATACTAACCAACATGCATATCGATCTGGACTATATGACCGTCGATGCAGAAACTCCGGACAATATCACCCCCGCCTATGACGGGATGGTGATACATCACGCGTTTCAGGCCCCTGTTCCTTTTGCATAAGATATCGCAACCTGGCCGTTGCACGGGGGCCAAATGCTGCAAAGCCTGATTGACGTCATTCTTCCTGTCTTTCTTGTGATCGGTGCCGGCTACACGGCAACACGAACAGGATATTTCAAAGAAGACCATGTCGACGGGCTGATGAGATTTACGCAAGGGTTCGCGATCCCATGCCTGTTGTTTCTTGCCATCGCGCATCTGGACCTCAGCGCCAGTTTCGATCCCCGGCTTTTGGCCAGTTTCTATTCCGCCGCCGCGTTGTGTTTCATCACCGGTCTTTTTGGTGCGCGCTTCATTTTCGGCCGCGAATGGGAAGACTGCGTGGCAATCGGGTTTTGTTGCCTGTTCTCTAACTCGGTTCTGCTGGGATTGCCGATTACCGAACGCGCTTATGGTCCCGAGAACCTGACAGGCAACTATGCGATTATCGCCTTCCATTCCCCGTTTTGTTACGGCGTAGGGATCACGGTGATGGAGGTTGTCCGCAATCGCGGAAACGGTGGCGTACGCATGGCGCGTTCCGTTCTGTCCGCAATGTTCAAGAACGCGCTGATCCTTGGTATTGCACTGGGATTCGTGGTTAATCTGTCCGGGTTGGCCATCCCGGCTGTGGTGGACGAAGCCCTTGGTCTGATCACGCGGGCCGCCCTGCCCGGCGCCCTGTTTGCACTGGGCGGGGTACTGGTCAAATACAAACCCGAAGGTGATCTGCGCACCATCGCTTTTGTTTGCTGTATCTCGCTGATGCTGCATCCCAGCCTTGTGTGGATATTCGGCAAATCCACAGGGCTGCCACAGGATCTGTTCCGCTCGGGCGTGTTGAACGCAGCCATGGCGCCGGGGTTCAACGCCTATATCTTTGCTAACATGTATGGCCGCGCCAAGCGGGTGGCAGCTTCGGCTGTTCTCATTGGGACAGCCACATCCATCCTGACTGTCTGGCTTTGGCTAACGGTTCTGGGCTAACAGTAGTGTTGACTTCGGTTCGCACAGAGGCACCTAACGCATATCGTGTCAGGAGATCCAAATGCCACATGCCATCATCGTCGCACATGGCCAGCCGTCCGATCCGGAACCGGCCGAGGCTGCTCTGGCTGCCTTTGCGGCTACAGTCGACGCCCTGACCGAGCATGTAACGGTGCATTCAGCAACTCTGGCCGCGCCCGGCGCGTTCGAGGCTAAGCTGAACAGCCTGCCGGAGAACACGGTCATCTATCCGCTTTTCATGGCAAATGGGTGGTTTGTCACCAGCGCTTTGCCCAAGCGGTTAGGGGATCACAAAGCGCGCATCCTAGACCCATTGGGTGTTGACCCAGAGCTACCGGAAATGACCGCGCAAGCCCTGCAATCTGAGTTGTCCGAAAGAAATTGGGTAACTGCGTCGACCGATCTGGTCATTGCCGCACATGGGTCGGGGCGTAGCCGAAACCCGTCGGCCGTGGCACTGAACTTCGCATCTCAACTTGAGGAAATGCTGGTTTTCAAATCTGTCCGCGTTGGGTTTGTTGAAGAGCCGCCATCCATTTCCGACGCCGCAACCGGCACGGGGGCCCAGGCACTGTGCCTTCCGTTCTTTGCCTGCACCGGGGGGCACGCAATTGAAGACGTACCCGCCGGATTGAGCCAAGCAGGGTTCAAAGGCGTTCTGCTGCCAGTGGTTGGAGAACTGCCACCCATCCGGCACCAGATTGCCAAGCAGGTAACAAAGGCCGTTCAGCTCGCGTGATAATTTGCTGAGATCTTTGACCCGAAAACAGGCAAAACTCAGGTTTGCGCTTTGATCAGAGTGGAATACAGGCGATGGCAGGACCGGCCGTCTCGCTTGGCCTGATAAAGGGCAACGTCGGCGGCGTGAAGGATGTCAGCGGCTTTGGCAACCTTGAACTGGGTGGATAAGGCCGTTCCGATACTTGCAGAGATACAGCACGGTTGGTCCTGAAACATCATAGGTTCATTCAACCTCGCGATCAGGCGCCCCGCGATGGACTCCAGAGTTTCTTCCCGCGTCAGGTCTTTGAAAATAATGACAAACTCATCCCCACCAACCCGCGCAACCGTATCGTCGCCACGCGTCTCTTCAAGCATGATGCGGGCCGCCTGTTGCAGAACGTAATCCCCGGCTGCATGGCCCAGCCGATCATTCACGGATTTAAAGAAGTCTAAATCCAGATGCATAAGGGCAAATGTAGAATTTGCCAGGATCAGATGCCCCAACAAATGATCCATCGCGCGGCGGTTCTTCAATCCTGTCAATGTATCGGTATATGCCTGCTCTTCCGCGGCTAGCATTGCCCCCTGAAGCCTGAGATTAAGTGAACGAGACGCTTCCATCGCGGCGGATTTGGCTTCGACCAGATACAACAGCTCGATCGCCAGGTCAGTGCCGGAAAAATCAGCGCTTGTCAGGGCGTAATCCCGAACCGCATCCAAAATCGAAATACCGAATGACAGATTGATGACTGCACCGCCCGAGTCGGGCAAGGGCGCGACCAGGCCTTTCAGGGTCGTACGCGGTTCATCGCGAAATCTCAGATGCAGTTTGGCACCGGCCATCGACATCAACGCGGGAAGGGTGGTGACTGTTCTGGGGCGGATCAGCTCGAACACGTCCAGAACACCCAGCCCGACCAAAGGCAATTCGGGCCGCAGCTTTTGCAGTGTCGGACCCGCTTGTTGAATGCGTCCGCTTCGGTCCACCAACAGGAACATCGGGCAAAGCGTTTCCAGAAGATCTGCCAGTTCCTGAGTATGTTTCATCTGTTCCGAGCCCCCAGATCAAAATGGCGCCCCTCGGCAAAGGCGCTTTCGACCAAAATGATTGAAATGATTTCACAACACTCTTGACGACCCTCATGCGACAGCATCACCAGCGCACCATAATCATCGGCCATCGCGCGCAGGACCCCGACCATAACACTGGAGAATCCCGGTAAGTCCGGAAGGCAGCACAACTGGTATTCCGTGGCTGAAAGCTCTCTCAACTCAAGCGCAGGCAAATTCAGATCAGAGACAGCCAGTCTTACACGATCCGCAAGATCATCGAGGGAATGAAGGAACTCAACATAGGTGACACCCCCAAACCTAAGCAGTCGGCGCAGCCCTTCCATGTTCGGATGGGACACCAGATATGTTCCCAGATCTTCGAGGATTTCCGCCTGTGGTCGATTGAGGTCAATACTCAGGGCCTCAAGCAACCGGGTCGTCATGTCATCATCATAGATGAGCATGGCTTCAAATTCGACAAACCCTAGCCGCGCACCTTCGGTCACGCGAACCCAGCAGGATTGCCCGTAGGTCGCGCCGACAAAGGACTGTATCGCCCGATTGATCAGACCATGCATCGGATGCCTCAGTTTGGTGTCCTTGGCACTGTGGTCTGAGAAACCTTAACAAATAGCCAAAATTCGCCCCGAGTTGCTGTGAAAGCAGCGGAGTATCAAGTCGACACTACCCGCCCAGTCAGAAGTCCGTCGGCGCGCCGCCTTCAGCCTTGCGGCGTTCAACGAACTCGGCCAGTTCCTCGCGGATACCATCGTCCATCGGAGGTGCCTCAAAGCTCGAGATGATCTCTTTGAACATGTGATGCGCACGCTCAGCCGTCCAGATGCCTCCGGCGGCCTCCCAGCCCTCATAGTTCTTCCAGTCGCTCAGGAAGGGCTGGTAGAAGGCCGTGGTGTAGCGATCCTGTGTGTGTTGGATTCCAAAAAAGTGACCGTCATTGCCAACCGCGCGGATGGCATCCAAAGCAATCTCATCCGGTCCGGTCGCGGTTAGATCAGGGTTCATATAACGCTGAATTTGCTGCAAAACCTCGCAATCCATAATGAATTTTTCCGGGCTTGCGATCAGGCCGCCTTCCAACCAACCGGCGGCGTGGTACACCATGTTGGTGCCCGACTGCACGGCCGCCCAGAGCGAATTCGAGGTTTCCCACACGGATTGCCCGTCTGGCACATTGGCCGCACACACACCGGATGAACGCAGCGGCAGCCCATAATATCGCGCCATCTGCCCGGTCATCTGGGTCGAGCGCATGTATTCCGGCGTCCCGAAAGCGGGCGCGCCTGATTTCATGTCCACGTTCGACGTGAACGTTCCGATTACGCAGGGAATACCGGGGCGCACATATTGGAACAAAGCGATAGCGCATAAGGCTTCGGCCAGGGACTGGGCAACCGCCCCCGCCATCGTTACCGGTGCCATTGCCCCCGCCAGCGTAAAGGGGGTTACGACAATCGCCTGCCCGCGCCGCGCCAATCTCAGGCAGCCATCAATCATCGGATGGTCATGCTTCAGCGGCGAGGTCGAGTTGATGTTGGTGTACATCCGTGGCGAGGCCTCGAATTCCTCATGGCTGAGACCGCCCGCGATGCGCACCATTTCCATCACATCTTCGACACGTTCCTTACCCAACGAATAGGCGTGCATCGCCTTGTCGGTCAGGGTCAGCTTGTCATACAGCACATCCAGATGCCGGACGCTGGCATGAATATCGACGGGTTCTACAGGATATCCGCCTGCGAAGTGAATACAGTTGAAGTACTGCGTCAGTTTCAGAAGATTCTGGCACATCTCGCGATTGCCGGGCACTTTCTTTCCAATCTCCATGTCCCAGTAATTAGGCGGCGACGAAACGTTGCCAAACAGGATGTTCTTTCCACCGATCTCGATCCTGTGGTCAACATTGCGGGGCGTGATGGAAAACTGGCTGGGCGCCTTGGCGATCATCTCCATGACGAAATCGCGCCCCATGCGGACGTTGTCACCATCGATCGTGCACCCCGCCTCGCGCAGGATGCCGATTGCCTCTTCGTTGTAGAATTCGATCCCGATTTCTTCCAGAATTCGCATGGCCCCTTCATGGATCGCTTCGATCCCGGCCTGATCCAGCGGTTCAGTCGGGCGATCTATATTGATGGGTGGGTCCCACGGCATCTGGTCAATCACCGCGCTGCCCCTGCGTGCTGCCGCACCTGCGCGTCCTCCGCCGCGGCGTTTGCGTGTGTTGGTCTCGGCCATGGTTGCCTCCGTTCTGGCTTGATACAAGCAAGACCCGAAGACGCATTTCTGGCCGCTCCATCTGCGACAGAGCTTGTCGGTTTTCTATAATTGAGCGTCGATTTTCCGGATCAACGCATCATTTTTCGGCCAGCCATGCAGGAATGTGACCGATATCCGGCAAGACCACATCCGCCATCGGTGCCAGCGCATCTGCTTCTGCCAATCCGGTCAAAACGCCAATGGTGATCATCCCGGCTGCGCGCCCCGCTTGCAGGTCATGAACACTGTCACCCACCATTGCAATGCGCGACGGCTCGACCCCGACCTGTGCGGCAAAGGCCAGCAACTGACCGGGCCCCGGTTTGAACCCATGACCACTGTCATACCCAGCGATAAAATCGAAGTGTTCGCGTATTCCAGCAGATTCCAGATGCTGCAATGCCGGGTGCTCACTGTCATTTGTCGCAACGCCCAGTTTGATCCCGGATTGCTGCAACCCTTTCAGGAATGGGCCCAACGGCACGGCAGGGGATTGAGGAGCGGCTGCGGCCTCGGCATTCATCATGTCCACAACTTCCTGCAATGTCACATCGTCAACATGCGCAATAAGCACCTCGGCGATTTCTTCGACCGTTGCGGCGATCACAATGCTATCTGTGGCATACCGCTCTTGCTCGTAGTCAAACCCGATGACGCTCCCGAGTTCCACCGCCCGGTCTACATCCCCCTTTGTCAGACGCATCAGCAACGAGCGCCCGAAGGTTCCCCAGGTTTTGGCAAAATCGAACAAAGTGCCATCCTTGTCGAAGACGATTGCTTCTATTGGCATCGCGTGCTCCTGCGGAAAAGGTGTTCAGGTCCAGTGTACATCGCCACCGCCTGACAGAACGGCCCGCGCTTGGGCCGGGTGATCATAGGCGATCGAGTTGGCGTCACAAAACGCCATGACCCACGAATCGTCAAGCACCAGAAAATCGAGAACCGAAGCCAGAAAGTCCCTATCACCGGCCCGATTGCGAACATCCCCGATCGAAGCGCCTGTCGAGCCAAGAAATACAGGCAAAAGCTCGTCATTGCTGACCAGCCACCCCAGGGCTGTCAGAGCAAGAGTCTCGGCTAAATCGGGCGATAGGGGCATAAACCGCGCTCAGAGAATGGTGTTGGAAAGAGTTTGTTAACCAGACTCATAAACAATTTGTTCACGCATGCAATCAACGGTGAACGACTATGTCTGTGCAAGGCACCATCCTTGTCCTCGACGGGGTATCAACCAACCGCATAATGCTGAAGGTTCAACTGACTGCTGCCTGGTACCACGTGGTGCAGGGTGGAAAACTTGAAGGGCTACAAGCCCTTGCCCGTCGCGTGCAGCCAGACCTTGTTCTGACGGCCCAAACATTGCCCGATGGAACAGCCGCAGATGTCAAGAAAGCCCTCACCGAAGTATCAGGCCTTGATGACGTGCCCGTTGTCGTACTGGCAGCACAGAATGACAAAAACGCGCGCCTGCGTGCCCTGAAAGACGGGCTGGACGATGTGTTGACGCACCCTTTCAAAGATACGTTGCTACTGGCACGCATTCGCAGCCTTTTGCGCGCGCGTGCAGCTACTCAAGATTTGCAGGTCAGCAACGGATCGCAACCTATTGGGTTTGGGGAACCCGCCCCTGTCATGATCAGCCCACCGAACGCGGCCCGGGTTGATATCTTGACCGATACTGTCCGAACTGGTGCCCTTTGGCACAAGGCCTTGCAAGGCCACCACCATTTCGATCTGTCCTGGCATCTTCAATCGAACCTGCAAGGCGTTTTGTCCGGGCCGATACCGGACGCGATTGTGGTCGAACTGGGCTCGCCCCCGTCCGCGCTGAATATCCTTGCAGATCTCAGGTCACGCGCAGCAACCCGGAACACTGTCCTGATTGGCATCCTGCAGGACAACGACGCCGTGCAGGCCTCGGAAGCGCTGGACAGAGGAGCGGACGCCGTATGCCTGGGGGGGTTCTGCGCGCAAGAGATCCTGTTGCGGCTGAACAATCAGATTGCGCGCAAGGCACGGCTTGATCATTTGCGCGTATCACTGAGAAAAGGGATCGCCGAGTCCTGGATTGACCCGCTGACCGGGCTGCACAATCGTCGTTACGCCATGCGGGCATTGGATCAGATCGCGCGCCAGTCTGCCCGTACCGGACGTGGCTTTGCCGTCATGCTGGCGGATCTGGACCACTTCAAGACCATCAATGACTGCCATGGCCATGGCGCCGGTGATTGTGTTCTGACGCAGGCCGCAAAACGCATGCAAAGCGCACTTGGATCCAAAGGTTTTGTCGCCCGTATCGGCGGTGAAGAGTTCATGTTTGCAGTACCTGATGTGTCACAAAAGCAAGCCAGAAAACTGGCTGAGACCATCTGTGACAGCATTTGTCGCGCCCCGTTCCGACTATCGGACCAAGGTTTGCGGGTTAACGTCACGATCAGCATTGGGCTGGAGATGCCGCAATCGGGTACGCCGGGAAAAGAACGCACACCCGTTCCTGTTGAAGATATCCTGAAAGCCGCCGACAAAGCCCTTTACGCGGCAAAAAAAGCGGGGCGCAATCAGGTGAGTATCAGGCAAAGCGCAGCCTGAACCCGTCAATCCATTTTCTTGTGCCCATGCGGCCCGCGTTCGACGATCTTTTGCAACCTGTCCGCATAAGACTGCCGCTCTGCGTCACTCATCGCGGTGACGCGAGCCAGCCATTGTGTCTGCAATGCTAGTTGCAGTTCTGCCGTCGCCTGCGACTGTTGCTGCAACAACACTTCAACGGCGACCGGATCGAAGGGCACCCTGCGCAGCGCCAGGCTCAGGGCTTGAAAGTCCTGTTTGCGCCCCCTTAAGTCTTTTTCGCGCAGCGCAGACAGTTCCCCTCGCATCGCTTTGCGGTCATCTTTCGGCAAAGCGCGATACAGCGCAGGACCGAACCCCGGCGGTGCCTCGGTGTGATCTCCATCCTTCAGGCGCAGCACGGTTCCGACTGCAACACCGACAACTAACAGGTTCAGTGCCAATGACGAAACCAGCAAAACCGTCATCCACCGGCGTTTCGGTTTAGGGGCAGCATTCATTCAGTGCTCTCCAGAAAACTCGTGTCATACCCAAGGTCCGCCACAAAAAGGACCGTCTCCTGCGATGCCAGCAGATTGGCGGGATCAGGCAGGAACCCCGGCGCGGAAAAGCCGATCCAGAGCCCCGCCGCACTTGCGGCGATCAAGCCGCCCAACCCCTGCCAGCCACCTACGTTGTCCATCATTCGATGCCAGATCGAAGATTGAGGACGCGGTTCGGGCCTTAGGCGACTGAGGCGGAGTTTTTCAGCATCTGTCTGAATGCGCACGGCCAGATCGTCGGGCAGCGCCGGTCGGTTTTGCCGAGCCTGCGCAAACAAATGATCCAGTTCCAGGTTTTCATCCGTCATCGTCATACCCCAGTTCTTCACGTCGCCCGGCCAGTATCGCGGTCAGACTTCGTTTGCCCCGCGCGGTCAAGCTTTCGACCGCTTCTACTGAAATTCCCATGATCCCGGCAATTTCAGGGTTGGGCAACTCTTCGATGTGGCGCAGAATCACTGCCTGCCTCTGCCTTTCGGGCAGCTGAGACAGGGCAAGCTGCAACGCATCCACGCGGGCCTCATCCTGCAGTCGGTCGGCTACGCTGGCTTTGCCATCTTCTGGCTCAGGAATATCCGACAACCTGCCGGGGGACTTCCTGCGCCGAATGTCCACACACAGATTCAACGTCACGCGATACAGCCATGTCGACACTTTGGCCTGACCCGGCACCCATTCCGGCGCCATCTGCCACATCCGCATCATCGCCTCCTGCGTTACGTCTTCTGCCTCGGCCCGATTGCCCAACATACGCAACGCGACGGAATAACAAAGCGGCCCAAGGCGATCTGTTAAGACCCGCGCAGCCTGTGCGTCACCCTCAGCAAATTGGCCCAGCAACACATCGTCGCTGAGAGAGCTCGCGGTGCAACCCGCACCGCGAACATCGTGTAGGTGGGAGGTCAGGTCCTCCACCCTGCATCAGTTGTCGATTGCACCCGACTTGTGGTGCTTTTTCTTATGGTGCCGTCCCATCCGGTCTTTGGCATCGGCAAATTCCTGTTCCGATATTCCACCACTGTTATCTGCATCCATCCGGTCAAACATCTTGTCACCCCGGCGCGGTTTCGGCAACTCGTCCTGGCTTAGGAACCCGTCTTTGTTCGCATCGTTGTTTTCGAACATTTTGGTGACGCGGTCGTTTGCTTTTTTCTGAGCGGCGGCCTGCATCTCCTCAAGGCTGAGCTGGCCGTCCCCATCAGTATCCGCGGCCGAGAAACGCTCGGTGCGATGTGCTTCCATTTCCTGCTGTGTCACTTGACCGTCGCCATTGGCATCCAATTCCTGAAAGGACACTGGCTCACGACCACCCGGGCCAGCCGCCAGAACAGACGTGCCGGTGATTGCAACACCCGACAGGACAATCGCCGTGATGAACTTTGCGTTTTTCATTTCGGTTTTCCCTTGTTGACGCGGCCTGAGTGCCGCTGCTCATATCCATTCAAACGCGCGAGGCAGGGAATTCCGTCGCAGTGTCAGCAACTTTTTTTGAACCATCTCGGTATTTCACAACGTGGTTCACCCTAGGTGCGTTGCAAAGCGACGCACCCCCCTTTAAAAACCACCCGTTCAGGCGCATTATCCGCCAAAGATTACTGCGCGAGTTATATTATGACGGATCAGACGATCGACACCACAACCCAGAGCGAGCGTGAAACCTGGCCCGCTTTGGTCAAAGGGTTTCGGTGCAAGTGCCCTAGTTGCGGCGAAGGCAAGCTGTTGCACAGCTACCTGAAAGTGAATGACACCTGCTCGAACTGTGGACAGGAACTGTTTCATCATCGCGCCGATGATGGGCCCGCCTATCTGACGATCCTGCTGGTCGGGCATTTGTTGGCCCCGGCCCTGCACGTCTCGTATGTGAACTGGCGCCCGGACCCATGGGTAATGGCCATCGGGTTTTCCATTGCTTGCATTGCACTGTCGCTGTTTTTGCTCCCCCGTTTGAAAGGCGCTGTGGTCGCCTATCAGTGGGCGCGTCGTATGCACGGTTTTGGCAACGATTCATGAGCCGGAAGAAGCGATTGTTCTGGGCATGATGACCGACAAGACCGCCATCCGCGACGCCGCAACCGTCATCGTTTTGCGGAACAGGTGGACCAATCCGTCGATCCTGATGGGTCAACGTGGGTCCAAGGCTGTGTTCATGCCCAACAAATTCGTGTTCCCCGGTGGAGCGGTCGATCCGGCGGATGCGGATGTACCGCTTGCGACCGCACTGCCTGACCTGTGTTCTGAGCGGTTGGCGGAACAGGCGGAATCCGGAAAACAACACGCCCTTGCCGCCGCAGCAATTCGCGAGCTTTGGGAAGAAACAGGACTTGTCCTTGGCCAGACAGGACACTGGCCGGGCAGCATTCCCGACGACTGGCAGAGCTTTTCCGCCATGGGTTACGTGCCGTCGGCAGCTGCGCTGCAGTTTGTTTTTCGCGCAGTCACACCGCCCGGTCGCCCCCGCCGGTTCGATGCGCGGTTTTTTCTGGTCGATGCCGATGCGCTGCAGGGCGATCTGGATGATTTCAGCCATGCCTCGGACGAGCTGTCGCATCTACAATGGGTGGAACTGGATCGGGCGCGCGACCTGGATCTGCCGTTTATCACCGAAGTTGTTCTGGCCGAAGTAGCAGCCCGGGTGACCTCACCCGAGCCGCCAGTATCGGTTCCGTTCTATCAGAACAACGAAGAAGCTAATCTGTTCCTGCGGCTCAGAGGCTATCCGATGCCCGAGCACGACTGACCGATCAGTTTCACCGCATCCGGCTGACAACCACCGTCACTTCAGGTTTTTTGCCGATTTCCGCTTTTGCCGTCTGACGCACAATCCGGCGCATTTCGTCTTCCAGCTTGTCGTCATCCCGTAGGGTCTTGGCTGCCGCCCGCATCAGGAACTGGTTCAGGTCTTCTTCCAACACCTCGACCAACCCGGCCCGGGACGTTCCGACTTCGGGCAGACCCATCGTATCGCACCACGGTTCGCCCAGCGGCTCGTCTTCTTCGTCCAGAACGACTGTCACAGTTACGTGGCCGTTCAGCGCCATGCGAATACGGTCACGTACCACACCGTCCATCGCACCGATTTTCACCGTACCGTCCAGATAGGTACGCCCGGTTTCGACATAGTCGACCACCACGGGTGCATTGCCGCTGAGATCCAGCATGGTGCCGTTCACGGCCAGCACACCCGTTCTGCCACCCTGCTCAGCCAGTTTGACATGCTCGCGCAGGTGCCGGTGCTCTCCATGCATTGGGATCACAACTTGCGGATCGATCAGCGCGTGCACCTTCTCAAGATCGGGCCGGTTCGCATGGCCAGAGACATGATAGAGGCCCGAGCTGTCATCCACTACATCCACGCCCTTTTCACTGAGCTGGTTCATGATGAAAATCACGCCACGTTCATTTCCGGGAATGGTTTTTGACGAAAACAGGAACAGGTCGCCTTCGGACAGTTCCAGACCACGGTACTTGCCGCGGGCCAGTTGCGCGCTTGCCGCACGGCGTTCGCCCTGGCTGCCGGTCACGATCAGCATCAGGTTCTGGCGCGGCAAGTCCAGCGCCTCTTCCGCGCTGATCACCTTGGGGAAGTCCGACAGGATACCGGTTTCAGTCGCGGCCTCGATCATCCGCCGCATTGCGCGCCCCAGCAACACAACTGAACGCCCCGCGCGTGCGCCCGCCTCGGCCAATGTTTTGACCCGCGCCACGTTCGACGCGAAGGTGGTAGCCACAACCATACCCTCGGCGTTTTCGACTAGCTTAGTAATCTCTGGCCCAACCTCGGATTCCGAACGGCCCGGATGCGCCGAGAAAACATTCGTGCTGTCGCAAACCAACGCCTTGACACCCGGCTTGGCAATCTCGGCCCATAGATCGGGGTCAAAGGCTTCGCCCACGACCGGGTTTGCATCCAGCTTGAAATCACCCGAATGCACCACGCGCCCTGCGGGCGTGTCGATGACCAAAGCAGCACTTTCTGGGATCGAGTGTGAAACAGGAAGGAAACCGACGGTAAACGGTCCGACTGAAACCGTTTCAGGCCAAGCGGACACGGTTGTCACCGCATCGGTCGGGTGCGCATATTCTTCCATCTTGCGACGCGCGATATTGGCCGTGAAAGCCCGGGCATAAACCGGGGCTCCCAGTGCCTCATAGCAATGAGCCACGGCGCCGACATGGTCTTCATGCGCATGGGTGATGAAAACGCCATCCAGCCGGTCGGCTCGTTCTTTCAACCATGAAATATCCGCGTAGATCAGGTCGACACCCGGTGTTGTGTCCATATCGGGAAAAGTGACGCCCAGGTCCACCAGGATCAGACGTTCCTGCCCGGGTTGACCATATCCGTACACGTAGGCATTCATGCCAATTTCGCCCGCGCCACCCAGCGGCAGGTAGATCAATCTTTCACTGCTCATATCGAGCCATTTTCCTTGTTGTAGCGATGAATCACGGTCAAGCCGTGCATCGTCAAATCATCCTCGATTACGTCGAACCCCACGTCGGCCTGATCGAACAAGGGGGCCAACCCTCCGGTTCCCACGACTTTCATCGGCATTCCATATTCGGCCTTGATCCGCGCGATCAGCCCCTCAATCAGGCCGGAGTATCCCCAATACACGCCCGACTGGATACAACCAACCGTATTTGTACCGATCACCTTCTCGGGGCGCGTGATGTCGATATGCGGTAGTGCGGCTGCGCCCTGATGCAAAGCCTCAAGGCTGAGGTTCACACCCGGAGCGATGACGCCCCCTACATAGGCACCGTCCGCGGCGACAACATCGAAATTTGTTGCGGTACCAAAGTCCACCACGACGACATTGCCGCCATGACGGTCAAATGCGCCAACCGCGTTGGCCAGTCGATCCGGGCCCGGCACAGTTCCTTGATCCACACGCGGCGGCACGGGCAACAGGCAGTCCGGCCTTCCCACCACCAGCGGCCTGCACCCAAAAAAGCGATCAGCAAAGATGCGCAGGTTGAACACGACGCGTGGCACGGTCGACGCAATGATGACATCCGAGATATTCGCCTCGATCCCGTAATGTTTCACCAGCGTCGAATACCAGGTGAAATAGGCGTCCGCCGTGCGTGCATGATGGGTCGAGGTGCGCAGGGTGCACAGAAATTCCTGACCGTCCCAGATCGAGAAGACTGTATTGGTATTGCCGCAATCAATGGCCAGAAGCATTTGCGCCCCTTTCAGAAATAGACATCCGCCGCAGGAATGCTTACGCGGCCTTTGGCGGTGTTTAAGACAAGGTTACCGCTTGCGTCTACCGTTTCGAAGGTCCCAACCGTCTCGGACGTTCCGGTACGGGCCGTGATAACCTCGCCCAGCCGGGCAGCACGGGACAGCCACGCAGTGCGAATGGGTTCGAACCCGTAGGTAACAAACTGAGTTTCATATTTGGCATAGGCCGAGGCAAGCTCGGTCAGAAAATCCTCGGGCGTGACGTTTGCACCGGTTTCCGACAACAGCGAGACGGGACGGATCGCGCCCGGTTCTACCGCGTCGGCGTCTGGGGCGTTGGCCAAATTCACGCCAATACCGATCGACAGATGCGCTACACCGCGCCCCTGACCGGCGCTTTCCAGCAAAATACCAGCAAGCTTACCTCCGTTCAGCAGTACGTCATTGGGCCATTTCAACGACAGCCCCGCCGCACGCCCTGTCACAGAGACGCAAGCGTCAAACAGAGCCAGTGCCGCAACAAAACTGCGCAGTGCCGCCTGTTCTGGTGCACCTTCGGGGCGCATCAAAAGGGTCGCGGCAAGATTGCCCATGGGGTTGGCCCATGACCGTCCGCGTCGCCCACGCGCAGCCGTCTGATGATGCGCCATGATCCAGACAGGACCACGGGCATTGGGGGCAATCCGCGCCGCTTCGTTGAGTGTGCTATCGACTTCCTGCACTTCGTGCAGACCATAGCCTTGTGGCCACTTGGTCATATCAAAAAGGCCCGGTCACGCGACCGAGCCCCTCTTTCAGATTGTTCATAACGTTCAGTTGACAAGAGTTGCTGCCGCGGCCGCGGCCGCTCCCTCGATCCCGAACTGATAAAAGACCCCGATCAGCATCAGCGCCGCGGACCCCATCAGGGCGACCCACAGAACAGGTGTCGACCGCGTTTCGATCGGGTCCTCGTTCTCGGCCCCGAAATACATGTAGAACACGATCCGCAGGTAATAGAAGGCGCCAATTACCGATGCGATGGCCGAAACCACAACAAGGCCGGTCAAATCGGCACTTACACCAGCCCGCCAAACACCAAATTTTGCAAAGAAACCCAGCATCGGTGGCACACCGGCAAGCGAGAACATCAGGATCAGAACAGCAAGGGCCTTGCCCGGATCACGTTTGGAATACTGGCGCAGCGCATCAATGTCTGTGACGGGTTTGCCGTCGCGTTCCATCATCAGAATAAACGCAAACGTGCCGATGTTCATGGTCACATAAATCGCCAGATACATCAGCATCGCCTGAATACCCAACTCGGTGCCAGCCGCCAGACCGATCAGCGCATAGCCCATATGGGCAATCGACGAGAACGCCATCAGTCGCTTGATGTCGCGCTGACCAATTGCGGCAACCGCCCCCAGCAGCATCGACAGCACCGACAGCAAAACAATCACTTGCTGCCAATCTTTGACCACGCCTCCGAAAGCGTCATGCAGAAGACGTGCGAACAAGGCCATTGCCGCGACTTTCGGAGCGGTGGCAAAGAAAGCCGTAATTGGCGTCGGCGACCCTTCATAGACATCTGGCGTCCACATATGGAACGGAACCGCCGACACCTTGAATGCCAGACCCGAGATCAGGAAGATCAGGCCAAACAACAGACCAACCGAGACGTCCCCATGATGGACCGTCTGAATAATGCCCGAGAACAGTGTCGTGCCGGTGAACCCATAGACCAGCGACGCACCATACAGCAGCAGACCTGAACTGAGAGCGCCCAGAACAAAGTACTTCAGCCCTGCTTCGGTTGATTTCGCGCTGTCACGACGCAGCGCGGCAACAACATAAAGCGCAAGGGATTGCAGCTCGAGCCCCATGTAAAGAGACATCAGATCGCCTGCGCTGACCATCATCATCATCCCGACGGCGGCAAGAGCCACCAGCAACGGATATTCAAAGCGCAGCAAACCCCGGCGTGCCATGTATTCCTGGCTCATCACCAGTACGGCACCTGCCGACAAAAGGATGGCAACTTTGGCAAAACGCGCGAACCCGTCATCTACGAACATGCCGTTGAAGGCCACGTTGGTACCACTGCCTTGGGTTGCGATCCAGATCGCCAGGACCGCCATCAAGCCCGCTGTGGTCCAGACCAGAACCGAAGCCAGCCCGTCTCTCGAGGTGTAGACAGCCCCCAACAGAGCCACCATCGCATAGATCGCCAGAACGATTTCCGGCAGGATAATTGTCAGATCAGCCTGGATCATGTCTCCAAAGCTCCCTTAATGCGAAGCGGTAGTCTGGGTCGCAGCCTCAGCCGCGGCCAGAGCCGTGTCATAGTTCGAAATGAGTGCCGTCGTCGATTGGCCGATCACATCGGTCACCAGCGACGGGTAAACGCCCAGAAGGATCGTCATCACGATCAGCGGGGCAAAAATCAGCCGCTCGCGCGAGCTCATGTCGGTCATCGCCTTCAGGCTTTCCTTAATCAGATCCCCAAAGACAACGCGGCGGTAGAGCCACAACGCGTAAGCTGCCGAGAAGATCACACCAGTCGCCGCAACAGCAGTCACCCAGGTGTTGACCTGGAATGTGCCCATGAGTGTCAGGAACTCACCAACAAACCCGCTGGTGCCCGGCAGTCCGACATTGGCCATGGTGAACAGCATGAAGACCAGCGCATAGGCGGGCATCCGGATGACCAGACCGCCATAAGCCTCGATTTCGCGGGTGTGCATCCGGTCATAGATCACGCCGACACAGAGGAAGAGCGCGGCCGAGATGAACCCGTGGCTCAGCATCTGGAAAATCGCGCCGTCAATGCCTTGCTGGTTCGCTGCAAAGATGCCCATCGTGACAAAGCCCATATGCGCCACCGAGGAATACGCGATCAGCTTTTTCATGTCTTCCTGCACCAGTGCCACCAGCGAGGTATAGACAACCGCTATGGCTGACATCCAAAGCACAAGATCAGTCATCACCGCCGTGCCAACCGGGAACATCGGCAGGCTGAACCGCAGAAAGCCGTAGCCGCCCATCTTCAACAGGATCGCCGCCAGCACAACCGAGCCCGCCGTCGGCGCCTGAACGTGCGCATCGGGCAACCAGGTGTGCACCGGCCACATCGGCATTTTCACCGCAAAAGATGCAAAGAAGGCCAGGAACATCAACGTCTGCATACCGCCGGTGACATAGACACCCAACACGCTGAAACTCTCGGATGCGAACTGATGGGCCATCAGAGCTTCGATATCCGTGGTGCCCGCGTCAGCATACATCGCGACCATGGCCACCAGCATCAGCACCGAGCCAAGGAAGGTGTAAAGGAAAAACTTGAAGCTGGCATAGATACGATCCTTGCCGCCCCAGATACCGATGATCAGAAACATCGGGATCAGACCCGCCTCGAAGAACAGGTAGAACAGCACAAGATCCAGCGCCATGAACACGCCCAGCATCAGCGTTTCCAGCAGCAAGAAGGCAATCATGTATTCCTTGACGCGGTCTGTCACATTCCAGCTGGCCAGAATGGTCAGCGGCATGATGAAGGTGGTCAGCAACACGAACAGAACGCTGATGCCATCCACACCCATCTTGTATTTCAGACCCATCAGCCATTCACCCTCTTCCACCATCTGGAAGCCGGTGTTCGAAGGATCAAAGCCTGTGTAGATGCCAATAGACACCAGAAACGTCACAGTTGTCGCCAGCAATGCAATCCACTTGGCGTTGCGCTGCGCTGCGACGTCGCTCCCGTGCAGGAACAGCGCCAGAATGCCTGCTGCGATGGCGGGGATAAAGGTGACAATAGATAGGATATTGTCCATTAGTGTGCGCCTCCGCCGATCGACATCCAGGTGACAAGGGCCGCAATGCCCAATACCATCCAGAAGGCGTAAGTAAAGATGTACCCGGTCTGCGCCTTGCCTGCGAGGCGGGTGAAGAAGGGAACAACGCCCATTGCAACCCCATTCAGGAAGCCGTCGATTGTATTGCCGTCACCGCGTTTCCACAGGAACCGGCCAAGGGCGACAGTGGGTTTGACAAAGATCGCGTCGTAGATTTCGTCGAAATACCATTTGTTCAGCAGGAACAGGTACAGCGGGCGCTGATTTGCGGCCAGACGCGCGGGTAGCGACGTGTTCACGATGTAGAACCAATAGGCCACGATAAAGCCAAGCACCATCGCAACAAATGGCGAAACCTTGACCCATTTCGGAGCCGCATGCGCATCGTCCAGAATGTGGTTGTCCGGCGCCATGTAAAGCGCACCTTCACCCGGCTCACCCGCAAACATATAATGGTGGTCCCCGCCCACTGCGGCATTCTCACCACTCGCGGCCTCGTCAGCATGGCTGTCAGCCGCATGGCTTTCATCGGCATGGCTGTCTTGGCCGTGCGACGCATCCGCTGCCGCGTGATCACCGGCCTCGGCATGCTCTGAAGCTTCTGCAACCGGAATACCGTAGAATTTGCCGACCTTGTCGGCATGGCCAAAGAAGTTTCCGTACCAGATCATGCCCGCGAATACCGCACCCAGCGACAAAACTCCCAGCGGCACCAGCATGACCATCGGGCTTTCATGTGCGTGATCATGCGTATGCTTGTCCCCACGCGGCTCTCCATAGAAGGTCAGGAAGATCAGACGCCAGCTGTAGAACGAGGTGAACGCCGCAGCGACAACCAGCAACCAGAAGCCATAGCTTGACCCGCCCGCATAGGCGCTTTCGATAATTGCGTCCTTTGACAGGAAACCGGCAAACCCAAAGGTGGTCAGCGGGATGCCAACACCGGTAATCGCCAGGGTACCGATCATCATCGCCCAGAAGGTATAGGGGATCTTTTTGCGCAGACCGCCATATTCGGTCATCTCCTGTTCGTGATGCATCGCGTGGATCACGGAACCGGCCCCAAGGAACAACAGCGCCTTGAAGAAGGCATGCGTGAACAAGTGGAACATCGCTGCCGAATACATGCCGACGCCCGCCGCCACAAACATGTAACCCAACTGGGAACAGGTCGAATACGCGATGACACGTTTGATATCGGTCTGAACCAGACCAACAGTGGCCGCAAAGAACGCAGTCGAGGCCCCAAGAACAGTGATGAACCCTGTCGCGCCCGGTGCGAACTCCATCAGCGGGGACATGCGGCAGACCAAAAAGACGCCTGCGGTCACCATGGTCGCAGCGTGGATCAGCGCTGACACAGGCGTCGGGCCTTCCATCGCGTCCGGCAACCATGTGTGCAGGATCAACTGCGCCGATTTACCCATCGCGCCGATGAAGAGCAGAACGCAGATCACTTCGATCGCGGTCCATTCCCCCCACAGGAAATGCAGCTTTTCTTCGGCCAAGGCAGGGGCAGAGGCAAAGATATCCGAGAAGTTGATACTGTCGGTCAGGAAGAACAGCGCGAAGATGCCCAGAGCAAAACCAAAGTCGCCGACCCGGTTGACTACAAAGGCCTTGATCGCCGCCGCGTTGGCCGAAGGCTTGCGATAATAGAACCCGATCAGCAGGTATGAAGCAACGCCGACGCCCTCCCAGCCAAAGAACATCTGCACCAGATTATCCGCCGTCACCAGCATCAGCATGGCAAAGGTGAAGAAGGACAGATAGGCAAAGAAGCGCGGTTTATAGCTTTCGCCTTCGCGCCATTGCGGATCGTGATCCATGTAGCCGAAGCTGTACAGGTGCACGAGCGCCGAGACCGTCGTCACCACGATCAGCATGATTGCCGTCAGTCGGTCCAGACGGATGGCCCAGCTTGTCGAAAGCGAACCGCTTTCGATCCAGCGCATGATCTCGATCTGCTGCGTGTGGCCGTCGAAGGTGAAGAACACGATCCAGGACAGCAGACAAGCCAGAAACAGCAGGCCCGTGGCCGTCCACATGGCGGCTTTCTCGCCAATGAACTTCCAGCCGAATCCGCAGAGCAGCGCGCCCACCAGCGGGGCAAAGAGGATGGTGGTTTCCATGTTCTCTTACCCCTTCATCATATTGACGTCTTCAACCGCGATGGTGCCGCGGTTGCGGAAGAAACAGACCAGAATGGCCAGACCTATCGCCGCTTCGGCCGCCGCAACGGTCAGCACGAACAGCGTAAACACCTGCCCGACCAGATCGCCGAGGAAACTGGAGAACGCCACGAGGTTGATATTCACCGCCAGCAGCATCAGTTCGATGCTCATCAGCAGGATGATGACGTTCTTGCGGTTCAGGAAGAGACCGAAGATGCCGATGACGAACAGCGTCGCCGCGACCGTGAGGTAGTGTTCAAGTCCGATCATCGTCTCATAGTCCCTCGAATTTCTCTTTCCCGTTGCGAAGTTCTGGGAACGCCGCCGCGCAGGCACAGTTTTCTTTCGATTCCGTGTATTCTTCGACTTGGAAAGCTCTCCGCACAAAGGTCGCTTTCACAGATTCCCACGAATGGCTTGCATCGACTTCGGCTAGTTTTTGTAGGGAGTCACTAGCCTCGTCAGTCCGATCCAACAATGTGTTGTCGTATTCCCTGTTGAGTCGCGTCACGACTCTAAGTGTTTGCCCGGTCTCGCAAGCTGAAATTTTTAGAAATTCCGATTCCGTGCATCCCAGTTCGTCGTCGCAAAGACCGCCAACTTCGTAGAACGCTAAAACTCCGTCACCGATTACTTGGTGCTCGGTTGCAATCCAATGATGTGACAATAACGGTTGGCCGTCGCACTCCGCTATTGGAAACGCGACTGCAGACAAGGGTACGCTTGCCAATGCTAAGCCGAATATGCCCGAGTTAATTTTCACAACCCCTGCCCCGGTTTCACGTCCTTCAACTCCATCGCCTTGGCCGGGTCACGCATCATCTGGCCGATAATGTCCTGACGTTTGATGTCCTTGCGGTGGCGCAGCGTCAGAACGATGGCGCCGATCATGGCCACCAGCAGGATCAGGCCCGCCAGTTGGAACAGAAGGAAATATTGATCGTAAAGGATGAGGCCAAGCGCCTCGGTGTTGTGGCGGTCTGTCGGGACCGGCTGGGCCAGATTGGCCGCAGCACCCTGTGCGCTGTCCCATGCCCCGAAGGCCATGACAAACTGCATCAGAATGATCAGACCAATCAGCAGGGCCAGCGGCATATAGCGCGCCATTTCGGCCTTGAGCTCGGCAAAGTCCACGTCCAGCATCATCACCACGAAGAGGAACAGAACCGCGACCGCGCCGACATAGACGATGACCAGCAGCATCGCCACGAACTCGGCCCCCAGCAGCACGAACAGCCCTGCCGAGGACAGAAACGCCAGGATCAGCCACAGGACCGAGTGCACCGGTTGGCGGCTGATCACCGTGAACAGCCCGCCGGTGATGGCGCTGATGGCAAACAGGTAGAAGGCAAAGACGGTCATTGATCCTCATCCTCGTTGTCGCCCATGACCTCTTGCGCCAGATCCAGCGCGCGGGTCATGGCCGGGATGCCGGCAAAGACCGACATCTGACCGATCGTTTCCACGATCTCTTGTTTCTTCGCGCCCGCTTCCAGCGCATGACGCACGGTCTGGCGCACGGCCGAATCCGCCTGCGCACCCTGGCAGGTCAGCCCGGCCAGCGTCAGAAGCAGACGCGTTTTGGCATCCAGCCCGTCCTTGTTGACGGTGTTGCCGAACATCATTTCCATGACCTCTTTGGGCATGGTTGGCCACAGCGCCTCGAACCCCTTGGGCGAGAAGCTTTCCATCGCCGGGTTCATCGCCTTGGCCATGTCCTGAGCTTGCTTCATCATCAGCTCGAACGGATTTGTCGGGCTGTCACTCATCGGTACGGTGCGTCCAGTTCCAGATTGCGCGCGATCTCGGCTTCCCAGCGCTCGCCGTTCGACAGGAGTTTTTCCTTGTCGTAGAACAGCTCTTCCCGGGTTTCCGTCGCGAATTCAAAGTTCGGGCCTTCGACGATGGCATCAACCGGGCATGCCTCTTGGCAGAAGCCGCAATAGATGCACTTGGTCATGTCGATATCATAGCGCGTGGTGCGGCGGCTGCCGTCTTCTCGCGGTTCAGCATCGATAGTGATGGCCTGTGCCGGGCAGACCGCCTCGCACAGTTTACACGCGATGCAGCGCTCTTCACCGTTTGGATAGCGGCGCAGGGCGTGTTCACCGCGGAAACGAGGGGACAGAGGGCCTTTTTCGTGCGGATAGTTCAGGGTGGCCTTGGGGGCGAAGAAGTACTTCAGGCCCAGTTTGAAGCCGACCCAGAAATCCTGAAGCAGAAAGTACTTGGCAGCGCGGGTGTAATCGATGTTTGCCATATCAGCCTCCTACGCTCCAACGGGCGAATGCGCCCCAGAACCAGTCGAATTTCGCCGCAAAGGCCACAAAGACCACCCAAACCAGCGAGAACGGCAGGAAAACTTTCCAGCCCAATCGCATCAGCTGGTCATAGCGGTAGCGAGGCGTGATGGCCTTGACCATCGCGAAGATGAAGAAGAAGAACGCCATCTTGGCGACCATCCACAACACGCCATCGGGCAGGCCCGGGATTGGCGACAGCCAGCCGCCGAAGAACAGCAGCGAGGTCAGCGCGCACATCAGGAAGATCGCGATGTATTCACCGGCCATGAACAGCAGGAAGGGTGTGGCCGAATATTCGACCTGATAACCCGCCACCAGTTCCGATTCCGCTTCGGGCAGGTCAAACGGTGGTCGGTTGGTCTCGGCCAGCGCCGAAATGAAGAACAGAAAGACCATCGGGAAATGCGGCAGCCAGTACCAGCTGAAGAAGCCGAACGACCCATCCTGCGCGCGGACGATGTCACCAAAGTTCATCGACCCGGTCGAGATGATCACACCGATGATGATCAGACCGATGGAAACCTCGTATGAGATCATCTGCGCGGCTGAGCGCAACGAGCCCAAGAACGGGTACTTTGAGTTCGACGCCCAACCACCCATGATCACGCCATAAACCTCAAGCGAGGACACGGCGAAGACATAGAGGATTGCGACGTTGATGTCCGACAGGACCCAGCCATCATTGAACGGGATCACCGCCCAGGCGATCATCGCCAACACGAAAGAGGTGAGCGGCGCGAGGATGAAAACCGTGCGGTCGGCCCCCGCGGGGATCACGACCTCTTTGACGACGTATTTCAACGCATCCGCCACCGATTGCAGCAGACCGTAAACGCCGACCACGTTAGGGCCGCGGCGCATCTGGACAGCGGCCCAGATCTTGCGGTCGCCATAAACAAGGAACAACAGCGAGATCATCACGAAGGCAACAACAGCAAGCACTTGCGCCAGAATGATGATGGCTATTCCGCCGGGGGTGTTAAAGAATTCAGCCATTGGTCCTCACACCGTGGGTATTCCGTTTTTCGCGCGCGATGCAAAGGCCCGATGCCTGCGCAAACTGCGGCTGGGTCGGCGCGTTGGTGTAAACAGCATCTGCCGCCATTGCGCCACCCTTTTTCTTTCGTTTCACGCACATTTCCGGCGCAGTCAGGTGCCACCCGACCACAGAGCTGGTTTGCGATATGAAACTGCTTTCGTTCATTCCGCCGCAATCTTCTCAGCTTTGCGGGCTTGCGCCTGCGCCGAAAGCTCGGCCATCAGTTGCGAGGCCCGAGCGATCGGGTTGGTCAGATAGAAATCCTTGATCGCATTGCGGAAGGTCGCCTTGCCCAAAGACCCGGCCTCCAGCGCTTGAACCTCATTCTCGATCACCTCGTCGATGCGGGCCAGATGGGGAACCGCCTCGATCAAGGCTGTGCGCAACTGCGCAAGCGAGTCATAGGGGAGTGTCGCCCCCAGCTCAGCCGACAGCGCACGCAGGATGGCCCAGTTTTCCTTGGCCTCACCAGGCGCAAACCCAGCGCGCATCGCCAGTTGCGGGCGGCCTTCCATGTTCACGAACAGACCGTTTTCCTCGGTATATGCCGCGCCCGGCAGGATCACATCTGCGCGATGCGCGCCCCGATCCCCGTGGCTGCCCTGATAAATCACAAAGGCGCCTTCGCCGATTTCGACCTCATCCGCACCAAGGTTATAGATCACATCCGCAGCATTTATTGCTTCCATACCGCCATCGTTGGTGGCGTCCACATCCATCGCGCCCACGCGCGACGCCGCAGTGTGCAAAATGATCAGGCCGCTTTCCGTATTTGCGGCAATTGTTTGCGCGGCAGCCAGAACAGCTCCTCCGTCCGCCTCCTGCAGCGCTCCCTGCCCGATGATGACCAGCGAGCGTTTGCCCCTGATTTCATCGTCGCCCCCCATGTCGACAACCTTTTGCAGCGCCGCGCGGTCATCGCCCACATGATGGTACGCATAAGTCAGATCGACCGCTGGACCTACCAAAGCGACTTCGGCCCCGTGCGCCCACGCCTTGCGGATACGCGCGTTCAAAACCGGTGCTTCATCGCGCGGGTTGGTGCCAATCAGAAGAATACGCTCGGCCGTATCGATGTCTTCAATCGCGGCGGTCCCGGCATATGCGCCACGGTTCCCGGCCGGAAGCTTGGCTCCATCGGTGCGGCATTCGACAACACCGCCCTGCCCTTCGATCATCTGCTTCAAAGCGAACGCAGCCTCGACCGGCGCCAGATCACCGACGATACCGGCTGGCTTCTCAGCGCTTTTCAGCGCCTCTGCGGCCTTGGTCAGTGCTTCGGACCATGAGGCCGGGCGCAGCTTGCCGTTTTCACGGATGTAAGGCTTGTCCAGACGCTGACGCCGCAACCCGTCCCAGACAAAGCGGGTTTTGTCACTGATCCACTCCTCGTTCACTCCGTCATGATTGCGAGGAAGGAAGCGCATCACCTCGCGCCCTTTGGTATCGACACGAATGTTCGATCCCAGCGCGTCCATGACGTCGATGCTTTCGATTTTGGTCAATTCCCACGGGCGGGCGGTAAACGCATAAGGTTTCGAGGTCAGTGCCCCAACCGGGCACAGGTCGATAATGTTGCCCTGCAGGTTCGAATCCAGCGTCTGATTCAGATACGAGGTAATCTCGGCATCCTCACCGCGCCCTGTCTGACCCATCTGAGTGATCCCGGCGACTTCGGTGGTGAAGCGCACGCAGCGGGTGCAACTGATACAGCGGGTCATTGCGGTGCCCACAAGCGGTCCCAGATCCAGATCATCAACCGCGCGTTTGGCTTCCTTGAACCGCGAACCGGACAGGCCATAAGCCATCGCCTGGTCCTGAAGATCGCACTCTCCGCCCTGATCACAGATCGGGCAATCCAATGGATGGTTGATCAGCAGGAACTCCATCACCCCTTCGCGGGCCTTCTTGACCATGGGAGAGTTCGTCTTGACTACCGGCGGCTGCCCTTCCGGCCCCGGGCGCAGATCGCGCACCTGCATCGCGCACGAGGCAGCCGGTTTCGGCGGACCGCCCACTACCTCAACCAGACACATCCGGCAGTTTCCCGCAATCGACAGACGCTCGTGATAGCAGAAACGCGGTACCTCGACCCCGGCTTGTTCACAAGCCTGTATCAGGGTCATCGCACCATCGACTTCGATTTCCTGCCCGTCGATATTGATCTTGCGGAGGTCAGACATGGCTCTCAATTCGCTCTCAAATAAACGCCAATGGCGCTGTTTCTTTGGATTTCTTTCTGCCCCAGAGAGCAGAATGTTTTGGGGTTGTCGTAGGACACGCCGTTATTCGCCAGATAAGCCTCGCCCTTGGTCCGCATCCGATCCTTTTCAGCATCCGACTCGACATAGGAGCGGATTTCCGTGTCCGAGTACCCCAGATTATTCGCTTTGGACCGCAGTCCCCACATCACACTGATCGCTTTCAATCGCCGCCCGCTGATCGACGGGCAGAACTCGGAAATCTCATTTGCAATGGCGATGTAGTAGAGTTCGTTGTCGATCTCTTTGACATCCCTCAAGGGCGGCTTTGCTTCTGTCACCGTCGGCAAGGCCATCAGCGATGCGAGGGCAACTAGTTTTACAACAGACATGGGTTTTCCTTTCGTCTTGGACTGTCCAAGACGAAGCGGTTTGCCGCTGCTAGGCAATAACACCCTGCCCGCCCACCGAAGATATGGAAAAACACCGGTCATGGCCGCTGGCAGGTTCCTGCAAATGTCAGTTGATCATTGCTGACGCTGAGGTTCTGCGGGTCAGTATCCGGACCCACCTTCCAAGCAATCCGAGACGATCCGAAGTTCTGGATGCAGAATTTGGTACCTTCATGACGTCCGGCCTCGCGCGCACCATCGAGTGAAGCAGAGACGCCTTTGACGACAACCGTAAAGTCCGCGGGCGAGGTTTTCTTGTTGACCACCTTCGCCTTGGCCCTGAACGACTTGCCGTCGAACAAAAGCCGGTCTGCCGACGGCTTCACCAGACCGCATGCAGAAACACCAGCCAGCGCCAACACAACAATAAGGGCTTTGGGGGCCTTCATACTTTCCCTCTTTGTTTTCTGTTCCGCTGCGTCGCCATCAAAACGCCGCCACCAATGCCATAAGCCCGATCACGACCATGCACACCCAGCCGATCACATACAGAATTGTCCGCGGACCGCTGCTTGGCTTGCCAATCCCTTTCAGGTGCACAACCAGCATCGCCAAGCGCGCAACCAACGCCACTGAGGCCAGCAGGTTTACCCAGAACGGGCTGACGCCCAGCAAAATCGCCGCTGTTATGACAGTCACAAACGCAGGAAGTGTTTCCGTTCCATTCAGATAGGCCCGGTTCAGACGATACGCCTTGTCGGCATAGTCCTGCTCGGGTGTCGCACCGGGTGCCAGCCCTTTGGCTTGTTTGGCCAGTGCCGAAAACGGCGCCAGAAACAATACAACCAGCGTGAATAGCACAACCGACGCAATCGCGTGGCTATATTCAGCAAACACTTCCATCTTCGTTCACTCCGCTGCCATCGCACCCATACGGCCCGATTTCTGAGCCTTGATGCGGTCTTCGATCTCTTCCCGGAAATTGCGGATCAGGCCCTGGATCGGCCAGGCGGCCGCATCGCCCAAAGCGCAGATCGTGTGTCCTTCGACCTGTTTGGTCACGTCGAACAACATGTCGATCTCTTCCAGTTCAGCCTCGCCGCGCACCAGACGATCCATCACACGCATCATCCAGCCGGTGCCTTCGCGACATGGCGTACACTGGCCACAGCTTTCATGCTTGTAAAACTTCGACAGACGCCAGATCGCCTTGATGATGTCGGTGGATTTGTCCATCACAATCACCGCTGCCGTACCCAGACCCGACCCCAGGTCGTTGCGCAGGTAATCGAAATCCATGATCGCGTCGCGCATGTTTTCACCGCGCACGCAGGGAACCGAGGATCCACCAGGGATAACCGCCAGAAGATTATCCCACCCGCCGCGAATGCCGCCGCAATGGGTTTCGATCAGTTGTTCGAACGGGATCGACATCGCCTCTTCGACGACACATGGGTTGTTCACGTGGCCCGAGATCGCAAACAGCTTGGTACCGGCGTTGTTCTGGCGACCAAATCCAGCGAACCAATCCGCACCCCGACGCAGAATGGTCGGCACCACCGCGATGGATTCCACGTTGTTCACAGTGGTCGGACATCCGTACAGCCCGGCACCCGCCGGGAACGGAGGTTTCATCCGCGGCATACCCTTCTTGCCCTCAAGGCTTTCGATCAGGGCTGTTTCCTCGCCACAAATATAGGCCCCTGCCCCGTGATGAAGGAAAAGATCGAAATCCCAGCCCGAACCAGCGGCATTCTTGCCAAGAAGCCCCGCGTCATAGGCCTCATCAATCGCAGCCTGCAATGCCTCACGCTCGCGGATGTATTCGCCGCGCAGGTAGATATAGCAGGTATGTGCGTTCATCGCGAAAGAGGCGATCAGACACCCTTCAATCAACGTGTGGGGATCATGGCGCATGATCTCACGGTCTTTGCAGGTGCCGGGCTCGGATTCATCGGCATTCACAACCAGATAGGAAGGGCGACCGTCGCTTTCCTTTGGCATGAACGACCATTTCAGGCCAGTTGGGAAGCCGGCACCGCCGCGTCCGCGCAGCCCGGAATCCTTCATTGTCTGAATGATCCAGTCCCGGCCCTTTTCAATCAGGCCAGCGGTGCCGTCCCAATGCCCGCGGGCTTGCGCGCCTTTCAGCGTGCGTTCGTGCATCCCGTAGATGTTGGTAAAGATCCGGTCCTGATCCTTCAGCATCATTCGTTACCTTCAGCTGTCCTGACGCATGCGCCAGAGTTGAAAAATGTTCACACCCGCATAAATGAATGCCGCCAGAGCGGCAAAATCAAACAGCAGCGCGTGCCGGGCTGTCAAACCCAGCGCGGGGCCAATGAACAGGTTCATGGCAAGCCAGATCACCATCGTCACCGCAATGACGATGCCGATATGTCGGCCCTTTCGGGCTATAGCCTGATCCTTGTCCTTGTCCATCATCCCCCGATGCCCGGATAGGGCACCCGTTTAGTCTTTGTAGGTGCCATCTTCCTTGGCACGTTTGGCAAATTCGGTTTCCTCACCCGCCGCAAGCTTGGCTGCCTGTTCAATCCAGCCATCGCGCTCGATCCGGCCCTTGAACTTCAACCGTGCATCGACCCAGGCGACCTGTTCCGGTGTCCAGGCAGCGATCTGATCATAGTGGAAGAAGCCCAGCTCGTTCAGCGTCTGCTCCAGCTTGGGGCCTACGCCTTTCAACAGTTTCAGGTTATCTGCCTTGCCGTCGCGCGCGCCTGCCAGTGTTTCGGGCTGGTCCTCTTTCGCTGCCTTCGCCTCAGCGGCCTGTTTCGCAGCAGGTTTCGCCGGGGCTGGCGCTTTGGGCGGCTTCGGTGCCGCTTTGGTCGCAGCCGCTTTGCCATCCTTGCCCAACCAAGGGGTCAGGATCGGAACCTCGGTCCCGTCGATGCGTTTGACCGTATCGCCAATACCGGTGGCCAGTTCGACGCTGGCGTTATACCGGGCCTTTCCAGCCTCATGATCGGTCAGACTGGTCAGCCCTCTGAGCGGTTCAGCCGCATAACGTCCGTTTTGTGGGCCCGGCGTCGGAACTTTCCCCGCCACCAGATCATCGAGGATCTTGCCAAAGCTCTCGGCGGTCAGGTCTTCGTAGTAATCCTTGCCGATCTGCGCCATCGGCGCATTGGTGCAGGAGCCAAGGCATTCGACCTCTTCCCAACTCAGCTTGCCATCAGCCGACAGTTCGTGCGGTTTCGCCGAGATCTTTTCCTTACAGACCGCAATCAGGTCCTCTGCTCCGCAGATCATGCAGGAGGTCGTACCACAAACCTGAATATGCGCAGCCGACCCAACGGGTTGCAGTTGGAACATGAAGTAAAACGAAGCAACCTCAAGCACACGGATATAGGCCATACCCAGCATGTCGGCGACGGATTCAATCGCCGGACGGCTCAGCCATCCCTCTTGTTCCTGTGCGCGCCACAGAAGCGGAATGACCGCGCTGGCCTGACGGCCTTCGGGGTATTTGGTGATCTGCGCTTCGGCCCATTGCTGGTTGGCAGCGGTGAAGGCAAAGCTTTCGGGTTGTTCGGGATGAAGACGGCGGAGCATTAGCGGTCAATCTCTCCAAATACGACGTCCATGGTGCCGATGATAGCGGCGACGTCGGCCAGTTGGTGGCCTTTGGCAACGTGGTCCATGGCTTGCAGGTGCAGGAAGCCCGGTGCGCGCAGTTTGGCGCGGTAGGGTTTGTTGGTGCCGTCGGCGACCAGATAGACGCCGAACTCGCCCTTGGGGGCTTCGACGGCAGCATAGACCTCACCGGCAGGCACGTGGAAGCCTTCGGTATACAGCTTGAAGTGATGGATCAGGCTCTCCATCGAGGTCTTCATGTCCGATCGTTTCGGTGGAGTGATCTTGCCGCGCGCCAGAACGTCACCGGGACACTCGCGGATTTTGGCGATGGCCTGACGAATGATCAGCAGCGACTGGCGCATCTCTTCCATGCGGACAAGGTAGCGGTCATAGCAATCGCCGTTCTTGCCGACGGGAATCTGGAATTCAAACTCATCATAGCACTCGTAGGGCTGCGCGCGACGCAGGTCCCAGGCCAGACCCGATCCACGCACCATCACGCCCGAGAAGCCGTATTTCTGGATGTCATCCTCGGACACCACGCCGATATCGGCGTTGCGCTGCTTGAAGATGCGGTTTTCGGTCAGCAGCCCATCAATGTCATCAAGGACGCTTGGGAATTCGTGACTCCAGGCCTCGATATCGTCCAGCAGTTCGGGCGGCAGGTCCTGATGGACACCACCGGGGCGGAAATAAGCGGCGTGCAGGCGGGCGCCACAGGCACGCTCATAAAACACCATCAGCTTTTCGCGTTCTTCAAAACCCCACAGCGGCGGGGTCAGAGCGCCCACATCCATCGCCTGCGTGGTCACGTTCAACAGGTGATTCAGGATGCGTCCGATTTCGGAATACAGCACCCGGATCAGCGAGCCCCGGCGCGGCACCTCGACCCCGGTTAGCTTTTCGATGGCCAGACACCAGGCATGTTCCTGGTTCATCGGTGCCACATAGTCCAGACGGTCGAAATACGGCAGGTTTTGCAGATACGTCCGGCTTTCCATCAGCTTTTCGGTGCCACGATGCAGCAGGCCGATATGCGGGTCGCAACGTTCGACAATCTCGCCGTCCAACTCGAGCACCAGACGCAAAACTCCGTGCGCCGCGGGGTGTTGCGGGCCGAAGTTGATGTTGAAGTTGCGGATCTTCTGCTCGCCGCTCAGCGCGTCCGTGCTGCCGTCATCATATCTTGAGCCGTCCATCAACGCCCTCGTTTCTTCTTTGCTTCGGCCCGAACCCGGACCTTTTCGGCCTCGACCGCCTTGACCGCAGACCCGGCCAGTAGAACCCCAAACGCGCCCAGAATGATCAACTCACCTATCATCTCAGCGGCGCTCCAACTCTTGCAGTTTCAGCCCGACCCACCACAGCAATGCGATCGTGCCAAAGGGAACCAGACACAGCAGGCACCAGTATTTGTTGATCCCGAAGAACGGCAAAATCTTCACCATCGGAATGATGGTCAGCGCAGACAGGATCAGCCACCAGATGCCACCCATTATTCGGTCTCCTGTTTCTCATCCCCTGGCAGAATGTAGTTCGCACCTTCCCATGGGGACATGAAATCAAACTGACGGTACTCCTGCACCAGACTGACCGGCTCGTAGACAACGCGTTTCTGCGCCTCGTCATAACGCACCTCGGTGTAGCCCGTGGTCGGGAAATCTTTGCGCAGCGGATGGCCACGGAAGCCATAATCCGTCAGGATGCGCCGCAAGTCTGGATGGCCCGAGAACAGGATGCCGAACATGTCGAACACCTCACGCTCGAACCAGTTGGCCGAGGGGTGGATATCGACTATCGAAGGCACCATGTCATCTTCGCGGATCGAAACCCGCAGACGGATGCGCTGGTTCTGGTACATCGACAGGAAGTGATACACCACGTCGAACCGCTTGGCGCGTTCGGGGTAATCGACGCCGGTGATATCCACCAGTGTCGAGAACTTGCAATTTTGGTCCGACCGCAGGAATTCTACGAATTCCACGAGGTTCGACGGCGCCACATCGACGTTCAGCTCACCATGGGTCACATCCCAGGACAGAACACAATCGGCTCGTTTCAGTTCAAGCTGGGTGCCGAGTTCTTTGAGTGCTTCGCTCATCTACCCTTCCCCTCAGCGTACAATTGTGCCGGTGCGGCGGATTTTGCGTTGTAGCTGTAGCAGACCGTAAAGCAGCGCCTCGGCGGTCGGAGGGCAGCCGGGCACATAGATATCCACCGGAACTACCCGGTCACAGCCACGCACGACAGAATAGGAATAGTGGTAGTAACCACCGCCATTCGCGCAGGACCCCATCGAGATCACATAGCGCGGCTCGGGCATCTGGTCGTAAACCTTGCGCAACGCAGGGGCCATCTTGTTGGTCAGCGTGCCGGCCACGATCATCACGTCAGATTGGCGCGGAGAGGCGCGCGGGGCGATGCCGAAACGTTCCGCATCATAGCGCGGCATCGAGGTGTGCATCATTTCAACCGCGCAGCAGGCCAGACCAAAAGTCATCCAGTGCAGCGAACCGGTACGAGCCCAGTTGATGATATCCTCGCTCGAGGTCAGCAGAAAACCTTTGTCCTGCAACTCGGCATTCAGGGCCTGGGTGGCGACTTCCTTGTCGACGCCAGCGGTGTTTGCACCGGTCATCACTCCCATTCCAGGGCCCCTTTCTTCCACTCATAGGCAAAGCCGATGGTCAGCACGGCCAGAAACACCATCATCGACCAGAAGCCGACATCGCTGATATCGCGGAACCCGACGGCCCAGGGAAACAGGAATGCGATCTCAAGATCGAAGATGATGAAGAGAATCGAGACCAGATAGAATCGGACGTCAAATTTCATTCGCGCATCGTCGAAGGCGTTGAAGCCACATTCATATGCGCTGACCTTTTCGGGGTCGGGATTGCGGACAGCCAGTACAACGGCGGCAAGAATCAGGACGATTCCAAGGCCTACGGCAACGGCCAGAAACACCAGAATCGGGAGGTACTCCCGCAGCAGGTCTTCCACGAATAGCTCCTTTCTTGCGCACGCATCTTGTCGGGTGCGCCGTCAATTGGCGTGTTGACTGGACATTCTCTATCCCCGCCGGGTCAGAGGGTCAACCGAACACAGCCCCGTTCACCATCAAACATACGCTTGACAGCGCGGCATAGAATCGCATTTCGCGCGTTTTGCATTGGCTTGCGGAAACTCGGTAAACTTACTTATTCCATGCAGGTTTACGTTTTTCGAAGAACGCCGCGATCCCTTCACGCGCCTCTTCCGTTTCCCAGCGTTCGACCAGTTCGTTGATGGTCTGGTCGATTGTGGCATCATCAATACGAGGTCCCAGAGTTCGAACCAGCGCCTTGGCAGATGCAACCGCCCCCGGCGCGCACGAAAGATAGGGCCGAACTTCCTCTTCTATCGCGGCCGCAAGCTGCTCGGAGGGCACAGCCTTTGCCAGCAATCCCAGATCAACCGCTTCGGGCGCATCGAACAACCGGGCCGACATGAACACACGCCGTGCCCGCGCCTCACCCATACGAGCGATAACATAAGGGCCGATTGTCGCCGGAATCAGCCCCAGCCGGGTCTCGGTCAGTCCCATCTTCAGACTATCTACACCGATGGCAACATCGCACACGGCGGCCATCCCAACGCCTCCGCCAAAGGCGTTGCCTTGTAGTGCCCCGATCAGGGGTTTGGGCATTGTGTTCAACGCCTGCAACATCTCGGCCAGCTTGCGCGCCTCGACAAATCGCGTCGCCTTGTCGGCCGCCATCTGGTCCTGCATCCACCCCAGATCACCACCGGCGCAAAACGTCTTTCCCGCAGCGGCCAGAACGACCACCCTGACAGAGCCATCCTGACCCAGTTGCGACGCGGCCTGTGTCAGCTCGGTGATCATTTGACCCGACAGCGCGTTGTGCTTTTCCGCCCGGTCCAGAGTTAACGTGGCAACACCGCGTTCGTCTGCTGAAATCGAGATTGTTTCGAACATGTTAGCCTCTCAACGCCTTGGCCATCTGCGCGGCCTCTTCGACCACATCGATATCCAGACCGGTTTGGTAGCCCAACCGGTGCAAATGCGCTGCAACGGTTTCAGTCGCGACATTGCCCGCGGCCCCCGGAGCATACGGGCAACCGCCAAGCCCACCCACGGCCGCATCGAACACGCGCACCCCCAGCGAAAGTGCCGCATCGATATTGTCGATTGCACGCCCATTGGTGTCATGAAAATGCCCGGCAAGCCGCGTCACAGGAACCCTTTCCCGCACCGCCAGAAGCATATGAGCGATCTTGTCTGGCGTGCCTTGCCCGATCGTGTCCCCCAATGACACCTCGTAACAGCCCAACGCAAACAGCCGGTCGGCAACTTCGGCCACTTTCTCGGGCGGGGTCGGGCCGTCATAAGGGCAATCCGTCACGCAAGAGACATAGCCGCGAACCGGAAGGTCGATATGGCGCGCCGCTTCGAGAATCGGCGTGAACCGTTCGATTGACTCGGCGATCGAGGCATTGATGTTTGCCTTGGAAAACCCCTCGGAAGCAGACGCAAAAATGGCAATCTCATCCGCTTTGGCGGCCAGCGCATCCTCGTATCCGCGCATATTCGGCGTCAACGCCGCGTACCGCACTCCGTCCGCGCGGGTAATACCGGCCAGAACTTGCGCCGACCCCGCCATTTGAGGAACCCATTTAGGAGAGACAAAGCTTGCAACTTCGATCCGTCGAAATCCGGCGCGGCTGAGGCAATTGATCAGCGCCACCTTGTCGGCAACCGGTATCTCACGTGTTTCGTTTTGTAGCCCGTCGCGCGGTCCAACTTCGTAGATTTCGACCAGATCACCCATGTCAGAACCCCTTATGGCTTGTTCTCATTCCAAATACGGATCGCGCGACCGTGCCACGTCAAACCGCGCGGGTACAGATCACTCTTCTTCCAAACGCACCAAAGCCGCCCCAGCCTCGACCTGCGCGCCATCTTTGACCAGCACCTCGGCCACCACACCATCTCGCGCGGCCAGCAACGAATGCTCCATTTTCATCGCTTCGAGAATAGCCAAACGGTCGCCTTCTTGAACGGTTTGCCCCGCGGTGGCAAAGACTGCCTTGACCAGACCCGGCATCGGCGCCTCGATCACGTTGGTGTCACCCGTCGCGCTGGCATCCCGGTCAAGCGGATCGATAACGTCGAAACTGCGACCGTAGTCAGTAAATACGGTCAAAGTAGTTCCGCTGACAGCCACCCGGGGCATCGGTGCGCCGCTCAGCGCCCACCGCCCCGAGATCCGCTCGGCCACGACACGGTGTTCGCCCAGCTGCCAAAGCTGGCGATCCGACCCGTCGACTTGCACGTCCAGATCAAGAACTTCTCCCTGATCGGACAATTGCACCGCCCGATGCAACGGAGCCCAGAGCGAAAACCCGGTGTCAGGCGCGACATCCACCAGATTCAGTGCGGTCATCGCGGCCGCAACAGCGGTTGTGGCAGACGTCGTCGCTTCCCGCACCAACCCATCAAGATCGCGCCCGATCAGGCCCGTATCCACATCACCCGAGGCAAATCCATCATGGCGGGTCAGCGCGCCCAGAAAGGCGAGATTCGTAACGGTGCCCGCCACTTCGGTTTCCCGCAGCACTCGGTTCAACGTCTCAAGCGCGACGGCGCGGGTCGGACCGTGCACCACCACTTTGGCAATCATCGGATCATACCACGGGCTGATGGTGTCACCTGTGCGAACGCCACTATCCGCACGGCAGTTGGCCGGGAAAACCAGATGGGTCAATGTACCTGTCGCCGGCAAGAACCCTTTTGGTACATCCTCGGCATAAAGCCGGGCCTCGAATGCGTGACCCGAGATCGACAGATCATCCTGTTGCCTGGGAAGGCTCTCTCCTGCCGCAACGCGCAACTGCCATTCGACCAGATCGACGCCAGTGATGGCCTCTGTTACCGGATGTTCCACCTGTAGGCGCGTGTTCATCTCCATGAACCAGAACCTGTCGGGGCGCAGCCCGTCTGAGGCATCGACAATGAATTCAACCGTGCCTGCGCCCTTATACCCGATCGCCTCGGCGGCGCGCACACCAGCCTGACCCATAGCCTCGCGCATCTCAGCCGTCATACCCGGCGCCGGAGCCTCTTCGATCACCTTCTGATGGCGGCGTTGCAACGAGCAGTCGCGTTCGAACAGATGCACGGCATGTTTACCATCGCCAAACACCTGCACTTCGATATGGCGGGGTTTGGCCACGAATTTCTCGACCAGCACGGCGTCGTTGCCAAAAGCGGTCTTGGCCTCGCCCCGCGCGCTGTCGAGCGCGGCGGCGAAATCCTGAGGCCGTTCAACAAGGCGCATTCCCTTGCCGCCACCGCCCGCAACGGCCTTGATCAGAACCGGATAGCCGATGGCGTCAGCCGCCCCCGCCAGGTGTTCGGGATCCTGATTGTCGCCGTGATAGCCGGGCACCACGGGCACGCCAGCCTGTTCCATCAACACCTTGGCCGCATCCTTGAGGCCCATTTTGCGGATCGCATCCGCTGATGGGCCGATAAAGGTCAAACCCGCAGCCTCGACCGCGTCGACGAAATCGGGGTTCTCTGACAGGAAGCCATAACCGGGATGGATCGCCTGCGCGCCGGTATCCAGCGCAGCCTGAATAATTACATCGCCCTTCAGATAGCTTTCCGCTGGCGCGGGACCGCCGATACGAATGGCCTCATCCGCCAACTGCACATGCTTAGCCGTAGCGTCCGCATCGGAATAAACAGCCACGCAAGATACGCCCATCTTCTGAGCGGTTTCCATAACCCGGCAAGCAATTTCGCCCCGGTTGGCAATCAGGATTTTGTTGAACATAGCTTACCCCTCAACCGCCAGATCTTCGACAAGTCGAAATCGCTCGCATAGCAGCTCCATCTCCGGATCAAATCCGCCATTGCGTTCGAAATACTGGCGATGCCCCTCTCTCCATCCCTCAAGCGTTTCATTTTCGCCCTCTGCCAACGCGAAATCCTCGGTTACGTCGCAGTATCGGCAGGTCGAGACCTCGACCGTTTCGATCACCAAGGCCGGACGGTCGTCCCATTCCAGCGCAATATCTCTCCGACCGACCACAGGAGTGTCAGGGCTACCTTCGGGATAGTCGCGCAACGCACCGCAGGTTGCCGTTTTCCGCCCTGATCGTACCAATGCCAGAAGCTCAGCACTCAGCCGGGCATTGTCACCAAACTTGAAAGTCTGGGCACCCGGATAGCGTGCCATGACGTCATTCAATGAAACGTTCATCTTACATCCTGAACACGCCGAAACGTGTCTCCTCTATCGGGGCGTTCAGTGCGGCGCTCAGAGACAAGGCGAGCACATCGCGGCTTTTGCGCGGGTCGATGATGCCGTCATCCCAGAGACGGGCCGAGGCATAAAGCGGGTGCGATTGCTCTTCGAACATCTCCAACGTCGGACGTTTAAACTCGGCCTCTTCCTCGGCCGACCAGGTGCCGCCCTGTCGTTCGATCCCATCGCGCCTGACGGTGGCCAGAACACCGGCTGCCTGCTCGCCCCCCATCACCGAAATCCGCGAATTCGGCCATGTCCACAGGAACCGCGGCTGATAGGCGCGTCCAGCCATGCCATAGTTCCCGGCCCCGAACGAGCCGCCCACCAGCATCGTGATCTTGGGAACGCTCGTCGTTGCAACTGCCGTCACCATCTTGGCGCCGTGGCGGGCGATCCCCTCGTTCTCGTATTTGCGGCCGACCATGAAGCCGGTGATGTTCTGCAAGAAGACCAGGGGCGTTTTGCGCTGCGAACACAGCTCAACGAAATGCGCGCCCTTTTGCGCGGCCTCCGAGAACAACACCCCATTGTTGGCAATGATCCCGACGGGACACCCTTTGACATGGGCAAAGCCGGTGACCAGTGTCTCGCCAAACCGGGGTTTGAACTCATCAAACCGCGACCCATCGACAAGCCGCGCAATCACTTCACGGATGTCATAGGGCGTGCGCAGGTCGGCGGGAACAACTCCCAGAATTTCCTCCGGATCATAAGCAGGCTCCTCGGGTGCGTCGAACCGTAGGCCGGGCTTCAGCCCGGCACCCCCCAATGACCCGACAGCCCGCCGCGCCAATGCCAGCGCATGCGCATCATCTTCGGCCAGATAATCTGCCACACCCGACAGGCGTGTGTGCACATCGCCGCCACCCAGATCCTCGGCGCTGACAACCTCACCCGTCGCAGCTTTGACCAATGGTGGCCCTGCCAGAAAGATTGTGCCCTGTTCCTTTACGATGATCGTCACATCGGACATTGCAGGAACATAGGCTCCACCCGCCGTGCATGATCCCATCACCACGGCAATCTGAGGGATACCCTTCGCGCTCATCCGCGCCTGATTGTAGAAGATACGCCCAAAGTGGTCGCGGTCTGGGAACACCTCATCCTGATTGGGCAGGTTCGCGCCGCCACTGTCGACCAGATAGATGCACGGCAGATTGTTTTCCTCGGCAATCTCCTGCGCGCGCAGGTGCTTCTTGACGGTCATCGGATAATAGGTGCCGCCCTTCACGGTGGCATCGTTACACACCACCATGACTTCGCGCCCCTGCACCCGGCCAATCCCCGCGATGACCCCGGCACAAGGTGCTGCATCGCCATACATCCCATGTGCCGCTGTCGCCCCGATTTCAAGGAACGGCGACCCCGGATCAAGCAGGTTCGCCACCCGCCTGCGCGGCAACATCTTGCCTCGGGATTCATGCCGCGCGCGGGATTTCTCGCCCCCGCCCATGCGGGCTGCTTCGGCAGCAGCAGAGATTTGCGCCAGCGCATCGAGATGAGCGGTGCGGTTTGTCTTGAAGCCCTCGGAGCCGGGCATGGCTTTGGATGTGAGTTTCATTTGTAGATATCCACCTTCAATGCCCGATTACTTATGGGCAAGACCACCACTGCGAAGTAAATTATGTAGAAGATTACGCTCTTTGCAGAAGACGAGAGGGGCCAATTGAACAGCCCTTCAGGGTTGTTCAAATTGATACTAATCTCATCCAGTGCCAAGAATGGCAAAGGCAGCGTCATCAGAAAAAGCAATAGTAAGAAATGAAAAACCCCATTCTTGGACTTAACGCGCAGCCAAGCTTCGCAGTTACCACACCTTACAGCTGGCACGTACTCCTCACTGCCAACCATAGTGTTCAAAACACTCAAGGGCTGCGGCACCCCACATTTAGGGCACTTTAACCCTGACAGACGCCGCAGAATCTTATTCATTTCAATTCCCCCGCCGCCCGCGCCTTCAGTTCCTTTCGGATCACCTTCCCCGTCACCGTCATCGGCAGCTCCTCCAGAAACGCCACCTCGCGCGGATACGAATAATGCGCCAGACGGTCTTTGACCCAGTCCTGCAACTCGCGCTCCGTGGCCTCAGCACCCGTCTTCAACACTACATAAGCCTTGACGATCTCGGTCCGCAGCTGGTCAGGTTTTCCGACCACGCCTACCGTCGCCACCGCCGGGTGGGTCAGCAGGCAATCCTCGATCTCAGCTGGGCCAATGCGATACCCGGCGGAGGTAATCACGTCATCGTCCCGACCGACAAATCGCAGATAGTCGCCCTCCCACACGCCGCGGTCGCCGGTGATCAGCCAGTCGCCGCGAAACTTGTCTGCGGTCGCTTCGGGGCGGTTCCAGTATTCCAGCAGCATCGAGGCCGAGCCGTGCCGGATGGCGACGTCGCCCTCGTCCCCGGTCGGGTTTCCGTCCTCATCAATCACCGCAACCTCATGCCCCGGCACCGGTTGGCCGATACAGCCGGGGCGCACAGGGAAATCTTCGGCGCAGGAGGATACGACCATGTTGCACTCGGTCTGGCCGTAAAACTCGTTGATCGTCAGACCAAAGGCCTTCTGTCCCCATGCCAGCATTTCGGCACCCAGCGGTTCACCCCCGGACGCGACCGAGCGCAGACCGGGGATCACCTGATCTGCTGCCTTGAGCATTCGCAGCGCCGTTGGTGGGAAAAAGACGTTCCGCACCCCGCCACGCGCGATGATGTCAGCGCAGGCCTTGGGGGTGAATTTCTCAAGCCGTGCCGCGACAACAGGAATGCCCAGCGCAAGACCCGGCATCAGCACGTCGAACAACCCGCCGATCCACGCCCAATCCGCCGGGGTCCAAAGACAGTCGCCTTCGCGCAAGTGATTATGGCTGATCGAAACGCCTGGCAAATGACCGGTCAGGACCCGGTGTCCATGCAGCGCGCCCTTCGGGCTGCCGGTTGTGCCCGAGGTATAGATCAACACAGCCGGATCGTCAGGGCCGGTCGTGGCGAATGTTACAGCGGGGCCATCTTCGCCAATCACCGATGCAATCAAGGGCGTGGCCAGATCACCCAACAGATCAGCCCCTTCGGCGTCGGTCAGTACAATCCGGGCACCAGCGTCACTGACCCGCGACCGCAACGCGTCCTGCTTGAACAGTTTGAACAAAGGGACCGACACAGCCCCGATCTTCCAGATCGCCAGATGGGCCGCCGCGCACCATGGCGACTGGCTCAGCAACACTCCGACGCGATCACCGGGTTGCACATGGCGCAATAATGCGCGGGCTATTCCGTCTGTCATTTGCGACAGCTGCGCAAAGCTGATGTGCTGCGGGTCAGGTCCGGTCAAATCGATCAGCGCGACCCGGTCCCCCGCATGCCGCAGGCACTGCTGCGCCATGTTCAGCCTGTCCGGCAGATCCCAGCCTCCATCCGGGCGCAAACCCGGTATGCGCTCAGCGGTTAGCACGGCGAATTTTCCCTATATTTCCTGCACTTCTCGGTTCAACTGCACCCAACTCCTTCACATAAACTTGATGCAGATCAGAGTGGGCAGTTCCAATCGCTGCAACACCAAGGTCATCAACAGAACCAAAGGCAAGACAATGACCAAGAAACTCGCCGCATTGACCCTTTCCACCGCGTTGGTTGCTCTGGCTGCTCCTGCGTTTGCCCAATCTCAGGGGGATTGGACGCTCGGCATCGGTGTGGGGTACCTGGACCCGAAATCCAACAACGGAACACTGGCCGGCCTGAGCGCCGATATCGACTCGGATACGCGCCCGATCTTCACCGCCGAGTATTTCATCCAGGACAATCTGGGGATCGAGCTGCTGGCCGCGACCCCGTTCAAACATAACGTCACCTTGGGCGGAAGCGTGGACGCTGGCAGCGTCAAGCATCTGCCGCCCACCTTGTCGCTGAACTATCACTTCCCGACCAATAGCGCCTGGAAGCCCTATGTCGGCGCCGGTCTGAACTATACCATCTTCTTTGACGAGCAATCTGCCCTTGGCAACCTCAAGGTCGATGATTCCTTCGGCGTTTCGCTGCAAGCCGGTCTCGACTACATGATCACCGACAAAGGTGCGGTCCGTCTGAATGTACGCTGGTTCGACATCGACTCGGACGTCACGCTGAACGGAGCCGATATTGGCACTGCGAACATCGACCCTTGGCTGGTCGGTATATCCTACGTTCATCGCTTCTGATCCTTTGATCGAAACGCCCCGCTGTAACCTCGTCTGCGGGGCGTCTTCATTCAGCGCATTTCGTTCATCATTTCCCGGCCGATCAGCATCCGTCGAATCTCGCTGGTGCCTGCGCCGATCTCCATCAGCTTGGCGTCCCGGAAGATCCGGCTAACCGGTGCGTCAGACAGAAACCCTGCCCCGCCCAGCGCCTGAACCGCCTGATGCGCCTGAACCATCGCCTGTTCGGATGCGTAAAGACAGCACGCCGCTGCATCCTGCCGGGTGACGTCCCCACGATCACAGGCCTTAGCCACCTCATAGACATAGGCCCGCGCCGAGTTCATCGCGGTATACATGTCGGCAATCTTGCCCTGCATCAGTTGGAAGCTGCCAATCGGTTTGCCGAATTGCTTGCGCTCGGCCAGATACGGCATCACCTCATCCAGACAGGCGGCCATGATGCCGGTGCCGATCCCGGCCAGAACCACGCGCTCATAATCCAGACCTGACATGAGCACGGCTACGCCCTTGCCCTCTTCTCCCAACACGTTCTCGAACGGCACTTCGACATCTTCAAAGATCAGTTCAGCCGTGTTCGACCCGCGCATCCCCAGCTTGTCGAAATGGGGCGAGGTCGAAAAACCCTTCATCTCTTTTTCAATCAGAAATGCGGTAATGCCTTTTGATCCGGCATCGGGGTCCGTCTTGGCATAAACCACCAGTGTATCCGCGTCCGGCCCGTTTGTGATCCAGTACTTGTTGCCGTTCAGTCGGTAATGGTCGTTGCGTTTTTCCGCCCGCAGCTTCATCGACACCACGTCCGAACCTGCGGAAGGTTCCGACATCGCCAGCGCACCCACATGTTCTCCCGAGACCAGGCGCGGCAGGTATTTCTGTTTCTGCTCTTCCGTACCGTTCAGCTTGATCTGGTTCACACACAGGTTGGAATGCGCCCCATAAGACAGCGAAACCGAGGCAGAAGCGCGCGCAACTTCTTCGACAGCAATTGTATGCGCCAAATAGGACATGCCCGCACCGCCGTATTCTTCTGGCACGGTGACACCCAAAAGACCAAGCTCTCCCATTTCTTTCCACAGTTCATTCGGAAAGCTGTTCTTGGCATCAATCTCAGCCGCCATCGGCTTGACACGCTCCTGCGCCCACCGATGCACCATCTCGCGCAGGGCGTTCACATCCTCACCCAGATCAAACTTCATCGTGGCCATGAACATCTGTGTCCTCCCTCCGCATTAATGAACAAGTGTTCAATAAATCTCTAACAGCGAATCTGTCTTCGGTCAATCTTTGTGAAAGCCCGGACCAAAACGCGAAACGCCGCCCAAACCGGGCGGCGCTCTCAAGGGTCGAGTGTGCGCTGAAAGCGCACTCTGTTTTGCTAGGATTGATAAACTGCGCCCACTTCGGCTCGGATGATGCGCGCGATCACTTGGCAATCCTCCAGTGAAAAGGTCAGCGGCACACGCATATCCATGATGCCTGCCAGAACACGATCACTTTCCGGCATTCGTTCGCTTTCAAAATATCTCCAGCTGTCATAGCGCGACGTGAACCCTGTTGGCTCAGCCCCGCCAAACCATTTGATCTCGACCCCACGCGCGGCGCAGCGGCTGATAACGTCGGCTATCCGCTCAGGCGACCAATCCAACAGCAGGAACTGGATCGAAGACCCGACATAGGTTTCCTCTTCGGGTCGCTCGACAATCGTCAGGCCCGGAGTGCCGCGCAGCCCGGTCTCGATCTCGCGATAGCGCTCGTTCCACCGTGTCACCTGCCGGTCCAGATCCCGCAACTGAGGGCGTAGGATGGCGGCACGCAAATTGTCCATGCGACCGGACACATTGGGTGTGGTGTACTTTATCCGCTCGAACACTTCAGGTCCCGGCGCTGCCAGATGGCGTTCATACAGCATGTATGACCCCGACAGCATTGTGGCCTTGGCCGCCAGTTCCGCGTCATCAGTAACCAGCAAACCGCCCTCGCCCGAGTTCACGTGCTTATAGGTCTGGCAGGAATAACACCCGATCGCCCCCTGCCGCCCCGACAACTGACCACGCCAGGCCGCGCCCATCGTGTGTGCGCAGTCCTCGATCACGATAACGCCTGCCGCGTCACACATCTGCATCAGACGATCCATGTCACACAGATGCCCGCGCATATGGCTGAGCATCAGGACACGGGCCTGATCCAGTTTGCCCTCAAGATCCTCCAGATCGATGGTCAGGTTTTCGGTGACGCCGACAAAGATCGCCCGCGCTCCGACCGATGCAATTGATCCCGGCACCGGAGCCAGAGTGAACGCATTGGTCAGAACCGGGTCGCCCGGCTGCACACCGACGGCCCGCAACGCGGTGGCAAGCGCATAACCGCCAGAGGAAACCGCCAAGCAATACTTGGCCCCCATCTGTGCAGCAAACTCCTGTTCCAACAGGGCCGTTTCCCCCAACTCACCGGGGACCACGTTATAGCGATGCAGCCGCCCGTGACGCAGGACAGCCAGCGCTGCCTCGATTGCGTCGTCTGGAAGGGGTTCCTGCTGCGTGAAATTACCAATGAATGTTTCCGTCATGGTCTTTTTCTGGATCTCCGACAGGGTCCGGTCAAGGTTTCAGGCTGCCGCACCGATCAGATCAGGCACAAGATCGGGCAAGTCGTCAAAGTGATGCAGCAGGGCTTCGGGCTCCAGCGCTGCCATGTCCTCCCCTGACGGCCCGAAAGTCACCAAAACCGATGGGACCCCTGCCGCTCGGGCGGTATTGCGGTCGGTATCCGAATCTCCGATCAGCACGCACCAGGCTGGATCTCCCCCGGCCCGTCGCGCAGCCTCGCGCAGAGGGGCCGGGTCCGGCTTGCGCACCGGCAGCGTATCCGCACCTACCAACGAGGCAAAACGATCCCGCACTCCCATGCGCGTCAGTAACAATTCGGCCAGATGTTCCGGCTTGTTGGTGCAAATGCCGACACCGTAGCCCGCGTTACTCAGCATCTCGACGGCTTGTAACGCTCCCGGATAGAAACTTGTGTGGGTGTCGATATCCTGCGCGTAAGCCTCAAGCAGAACCGGATAATAGGCCTGAACGGTGTCCTCGTCGTAAGCTCCAACGCGTTTCAGCCCTTGGGTTAACATCATGCGCCCGCCGCGCAACGCAATGCCTGCATCCTGCCCATGGACCAGCACATCACCATGCCCCATTTCGCGAAAACAATGGTTCGCCGCTGTCAGCAAATCGCCCGATGTATCCGCCAATGTGCCGTCCAGATCGAAGATGACGGTCCGCATGTTGCCTCCTGTTTCGGCAGGTTTTCGCCGTGTCCTGTTTCAATCGGCAATCTTGTTTGATGGCCGAACAGCTTGCGCCTTTGCCCTCAGCGGATAAAACGGTCGGCAACAAAACACAAAGAGAAAACGATTTCATGACCATTGCCCTTGTCATCCTTGCCGCCGGAAAAGGCACCAGGATGAATTCGGATCTTCCCAAAGTCCTGCATCCCATCGCTCAGGCTCCGATGCTTGTTCACGCGATGCGCGCCGGGTCTGTCCTGTCGCCCGAACGTACGGTGATCGTTACCGGCCACGGGTTCGAGGCTGTAGCAAAGGTTGCTCAGGACGAAGACGAAGATGCCCGGATAGCCGTTCAGGAAGAACAGTTGGGTACGGCCCATGCGGTCGGTCAGGCCAGGACAGCACTGGAAGGGTTCGACGGTGATATCGTGGTTCTTTTCGGCGACACCCCGTTTTTACAACCCGACACGCTGGAACGGATGGTCGAGGCTCGATCCCAAAATGACCTGGTCATCCTTGGGTTCGATGCGGCTGATCCGGCCCGCTATGGCCGGTTGGTCATGAATGGCGACACGTTGGAACGCATTGTCGAATTCAAAGACGCATCAGATGAAGAGCGCGCCATAACATTTTGTAACTCGGGCCTTTTAGCTTGTAATGCCCAGTTGCTTTTTTCGCTGATTGACGCCGTTGAAAACAACAATGCCTCTAGGGAATACTACCTGACAGACGTAGTTGAGATCGCCCGCAACCGCGGTCTGAACGTAACCGCCGTCGCCTGTGACGAGGCGCAGACGCTGGGCGTGAACTCACGCGCTGATCTGGCCGCCGCCGACGCCGTATTTCAGGCGCGCGCGCGGGCAGAACTGCTGGATATGGGTGTCACATTGATGGCACCGGATACGGTATACCTGTCCGCAGACACTGTGATTGGGCGTGACACAGTTATCGAACCCAACGTGGTCTTTGGCCCCGGAGTGACCGTCGAAAGCGGCGCGAGCATCCGGGCCTTCTCCCATCTGGAAGGGTGCCATGTCAGTCGCGGTGCCATCGTCGGCCCCTACGCGCGGCTGCGCCCCGGCGCGGAACTGGCCGAAAACACGCGGGTAGGCAATTTCGTTGAAATCAAGAATGCCGAAATCGCCGAAGGCGCGAAGGTCAACCACCTCAGTTATATCGGGGACGCATCAGTGGGTGCTGCGACGAATATCGGCGCGGGAACAATCACCTGCAACTATGATGGCGTGATGAAGCACAAAACCACCATTGGTGCGAATGTCTTTATCGGCTCCAACACCATGCTCGTGGCCCCAGTCACTGTGGGCGATGGCGCAATGACAGCGACAGGCACCGTGGTGACCAAAGACGTAGCGCCCGAGGCGTTGGCCGTGGCGCGCGCCAAGCAGGAAAACAAACCCGGCTACGCGCGAAAACTGTTTGATATGTTGAAGGCGAAGAAGGCTCGCCGCGATAACGAGGCCTGAGATATGTGTGGAATTGTAGGTGTCTTGGGCCAGCATGAAGCGGCCCCTATTCTGGTAGAAGCCCTGAAACGGCTGGAATATCGCGGCTATGACAGCGCCGGGATTGCAACCGTTAATGACGGTGTCCTGGGTCGTCGGCGTGCGGTCGGCAAACTGGTCAACCTCAGCGATCTGTTGGTGCATGATCCGCTGCCCGGTAAATCCGGCATTGGTCACACCCGATGGGCCACACATGGTGCGCCTTCCGTCAACAACGCGCATCCCCACAAGGCGGGCCCGGTGGCCGTGGTTCACAACGGAATTGTCGAAAACTACCGCGACCTGAGGGCGGAACTGGCCAAACACGGTGTCGCCTTCAAGACCGAAACCGACACTGAAACCGTCGCGCTGATGACGGAACATCACCTCAACACAGGCATGTCCCCGGTCGAGGCCGCCTTCAAGACTATCGACAAGTTGGAAGGTGCTTTCGCCCTTGCATTCCTTTTCGATGGTGAGGACGACCTGATTGTAGCGGCCCGCAAAGGATCACCCCTGGCCATCGGCCACGGCGATGGTGAGATGTATGTGGGCTCGGACGCCATTGCCCTTGCGCCGCTGACCAACCAGATCACTTATCTTGAGGAAGGCGACCGCGCGGTTCTGACCCGAACATCGCTGGAAATCCGCAACGAAGCCGGTGAACTGGCCAACCGGGAAAAGCGCAAGATCAAGCTGGATCATGCGCGCGCCGACAAGGGCGAGCACAAGCATTTCATGGCCAAGGAAATCGCTGAGCAGCCTATCGTCGTGGCCGAGGCCATCCGATCCTACCTGCCCACGGGCGGTGATCGAGTGGTGTTCCCCAACGCCGAGCTGGATTTCAGCAAGCTGGACCGCCTGACCATGGTCGCCTGCGGCACCGCGTTTTACGCCTGCCTGACCGCGAAATACTGGTTCGAACAACTGGCCAAGATGCCGGTCGAGGTCGATATCGCCAGCGAGTTTCGCTATCGTGAACCTCCGATCACGGGTCGCACACTGGCGCTGTTTGTCAGCCAGTCAGGAGAAACCGCGGACACCCTGGCCGCGCTGCGCTATTGCGAGGGCAAGGCGGACAAGATCGTTTCTGTCGTCAATGTCCCTGAAAGTTCGATTGCTCGGGAAAGCGATATCGCCCTGCCGATCCATGCTGGCGTTGAAATCGGTGTGGCTTCGACCAAGGCCTTCACCTGTCAACTAAGCGTTTTGCTGATGCTCGCGCTCAAGGCGGCGACAGATCGCGGCACCCTGACGGATGAGGAAATCGCCGATCATGCCGCTGCGCTGCGCGGATTGCCGACCGTGCTGAACACGGCACTGGATCAGAACCGGGCGATCCGCAAGGCGGCCCAACGCCTGTCCGAGGCGCGCGACGTTCTGTTCCTGGGCCGTGGCCTGATGTATCCGCTGGCAATGGAAGGGGCGCTGAAGCTCAAGGAAATCAGCTACATCCACGCCGAAGGTTATGCGTCAGGAGAGTTGAAACATGGCCCCATCGCCCTGATCGACAAACATATGCCCGTGGTTGTCATGGCGCCCCGAGACACGGTGTTCGACAAGACCGTGTCAAACATGCAGGAAGTGATGGCGCGCAAGGGCAAAGTGATCCTTGTGTCTGATGATGATGGAATTGACGAGGCCGGAGACGGAGTCTGGAGCACGATCCGGATGCCGCATGTTCACACCAGTCTTGCGCCGATCCTTTATTCGGTTCCCGCACAGTTGCTGGCCTATCACACAGCTGTAGCCAAAGGGACGGATGTAGACCAGCCGCGCAATCTGGCAAAATCAGTGACGGTAGAGTGACCCATGTCCAAACAGTTTCCCCGGCTTGATGACGCGCATCAAAAGTTCATCGAAGATCAGCATATGTTCTTCGTCGGCACCGCCGGGACCGAGGGAAAGGTCAATATCTCGCCCAAAGGTATGGACTCGCTGCGGGTGCTGGGGCCAAACCGCATCGTCTGGATGAACCTGACTGGCAGCGGCAACGAGACGGCGGGGCATCTGATGCAGGTCAACAGGATGACACTGATGTGGTGCTCCTTCACCACGCGCCCACTGATCCTGCGCACATATGGCACAGCCCGCACTCTGCACGTCAGAGATGAGGGCTGGGATGAACTGGCCAATCTTTTCCCCAACCACCGCAGCGCGCGACAGATCTATGACCAGTCGATCGAAATGGTTCAGACCTCTTGCGGGTATGCAGTGCCGTTCATGGAATTCAAGTCCGACCGCGACACGATGCAGAAATGGGTCGATGGCAAGACGGACGGCGACATCCGGTCTTATTGGGCCGAAAAGAACAGCCAGACGATTGACGGCGAACCGACAGGCGCTCCGGTCTGCCCCCAATGCTGACCCCTTTTCTTGATCAGATCAAAGCCCATGCCGACCCCGAACGTGCGGGTCAGATGGCCAGTTATCACAAGGCGGATCGCGTCTATCTGGGTGTCGCCAATCCGGTTCTCAACGATCTGACCAAAACATGGCGGCAAGAGCTGGATGTGAACAAACGCGTCACGCTGGCCAGGGCGCTGTGGCAAACCGATATCCACGAAGGGCGCCTTGCCGCGGCCAAGCTTCTGACCCAGGCCCGCATCCGGCCCGACGATCAGGTTTGGGACCTGCTTCAAAGCTGGCTACCGGATTTTGACGCCTGGGCCGTCGCCGATCATGCCTGCATGGCGATGCAAAAACGACTGATGGCCGACCCCGAGAGACTGATTGTCGTCGAACAGTGGACTCAGTCCGATCACATGTGGACCCGGCGCGCGGCCCTTGTCGCAACACTGCCCTGGACCAAACAGAACCACCCCAAGCCCGAAGACCTGCAACGTCGCGACTGTATCCTCGGCTGGGCCGCCGGATATGTCCCTGACCGCGACTGGTTTATTCAGAAATCAATCGCCTGGTGGCTGCGGGAACTGTCCAAACACGACCCCGAACGCGTGATCGCGTTTTTGGACAGACATGGTGGTGCCATGAAGCCGTTTGCCCGCCGCGAAGCCGCCAAATACCTGAAAAGTCAGTCGGCATAAACCGCGACTTCGACCAGTTCGTCCAATGGCACCAGAAGGGCCCGCATGGCATCCAGCGACAAGCGACTGCCGCTACTTTCCGGGCCTGCGGCAGGAACCAGAGTGATATAGGCCTGCGCGCCGGTTTTGGGCACAACAACCCGCGCCGTTACCTCGCTATCGACCAGCGGCGTCTGCATCCAGCGTCCTGGCGTGGTCGGATCACCAAGCCCGGCAATGGTTGTTTTGGCCCCGACCCAACTGGGGCGTGCCGCAACCGGTTCGGGCTGAAGAACCTCCTCAGCGACAACCGGCGCAGTTTCGACATCCGATACGGCCTCAGCCGCCTCACCCCCGGACCCGAATACACGTTCCGTCGTTGCCCGGACAGTGTCGCACCCGGTCAAAACAACGCATAGAAATACAAATGTCTTTTTCATGCCCGGAAACTACAACCCCATGCTGGCGTGATCCAGTGCAAAGCGCAGTTCGCACTTGTCGCAGGCAGGTTACAGCTTTACCTATGTCGCATGTCTGCTCCGCTCATCGACCCGTTTGCCCGCGCCATCACATATCTCCGCGTCTCCGTTACGGACCGCTGTGATTTTCGTTGCGTCTACTGCATGTCCGAAAACATGACCTTTCTGCCCAAGAAAGACCTTCTTACGCTGGAAGAGCTGGATCGCATGTGCTCGACCTTTGTAAGAATGGGCGTTGAGAAACTGCGCATTACCGGCGGTGAGCCATTGGTTCGTCGCAATATCATGACTTTCTTCAACGCCATGACTCGCCACTTGGACAGCGGTGCGTTGAAAGAGCTGACGCTGACGACAAACGGTTCGCAACTGCATCGCTTCTCCGAAGATCTATATGCCGCCGGTGTGCGCCGTGTGAATGTATCCCTGGATACTCTGGATGACGACAAATTTGCCAAGGTCACACGCTGGGGCCGCCTCAAACAGGTACTGAACGGCATCGACGCGGCGCAGAAGGCAGGGCTGCGGATCAAGATCAACGCTGTTGCGCTCAAGGGTTTCAACGAACCCGAACTGCCCAAGATCACTGAATGGTGCGCCGAGCGCGACATGGACCTGACCTGGATCGAGGTCATGCCGATGGGCGATATCGGCAACGAGGATCGCCTGGACCAGTACTGGTCGCTCAAGGACGTGCGCAAAGAGTACGAAAACCATTACACAATCACGGATCTGGCCGAACGCACTGGCGGCCCGGCCCGCTATATCAGGCTGGAAGAAACCGGTCAGAAGATCGGCTTCATCACGCCCCTGTCCCACAATTTCTGCGAAAGCTGCAACCGCGTGCGCCTGACCTGTACTGGCGAGCTTTATATGTGTCTTGGGCAGGAGGACATGGCTGATCTGCGCGGCGCATTGCGGGATCACCCCGATACAGAACAGCCGCTTGAAGATGCCATCCGCGCGGCGATCAACCTGAAACCAAAAGGTCACGACTTCGACTATTCCCGCCAGTCCGTCGATGGCCGGATGAGCCGCCATATGAGCCATACAGGCGGCTGATACATGCCGGATCCCCAAGACCGACCCACAGCGCTGTACTACCTGTACTGCGCTCTGATCTCTCTGGCCGCACCTCTGGTCTGGAGAACCGTCCGAAAGAAACTTGAGGCTGCGGGCGTAGCAGCCAACCGCCAGCACGAACGTCTTGGCCATGCCAGTCAGCCCCGCCCCGCAGGGCAGTTGATCTGGTTCCACGCCGCCAGCGTCGGCGAAAGCCTGTCGGTCCTCACTCTGATCAATCGGCTGGGCACCTGCCTTCCCAAATCCGAGTTTCTGATCACCTCAGGCACGCCAACCTCAGCGGCCCTGATCGAAAAGCGCTTGCCGCCCCGCACCCGGCACCAGTACCCGCCGCTTGACACAGCCGGCCCGGTTCAACGCTTTCTGGACCATTGGCAACCCGATGCCGGGATCTTCGTCGAAAGCGAGATCTGGCCGCGGTTGATTGTCGAAAGCGCAGGGCGCGACATTCCACTGGCTCTGCTGAATGCTCGATTGTCGGACAAATCTGTCGCCGGATGGAAGAAGCGCCCTAAAACGGCAAGGTTTATTCTGAATAAGTTTCGCCTGTTCCTGACGCAAAACGACAAAACAGCTGCCGACCTGATTGCCATGGGTGCCCCTGCCCAACGCGTGCAGCCCGGCACCAACCTCAAGGCCATGTCCGATCCTCTGCCTGTGGACCAGAACACGCTGGATGACATTCGCGCGCAATTAGCCGCCAGACCGGTCTGGATCGCCAGTTCCACCCATGCCGGAGAAGAAGACAGCGTTCTGGCAGCCCACAAAGCATTGTTGCAGCATTGGCCCGACCTTCTGCTGCTACTGATCCCACGCCACCCCGAACGACGCGGTGAGGTTGCAGAACTTCTGAACAACGCGGGGCTCAAGGCGTCCTTCCGGTCAAAAAACGCACCGATCACAGATACGACGCAGGTGTATGTTGCCGACACACTGGGCGAAACCGGAACCTGGTACGCGCTTTGCCCGATCGTTTTCCTTGGGGGGTCACTGAAAGAAATTGGCGGACACAACCCATTTGAACCGGCACAGGCCGGGGCCGCCGTGATCACCGGCCCGGGGTATTTCAACTTTGCAGAAACCTTTGCCCCGCTGATCGACGCCAAGGGCGCTGTCGAGGTCCAGACATCCGCTGACCTCTCTGAGGCCGTTTCACATTGGTTGTCGGACCAGAATGCCCTTCAAGCGGCCCGAAGGGCTGCACAATCCTGCGTCAATACGCAGTCGACCGCCTTGGATGCCGTCGTCGAAACCCTCTGCACGGTGCTTGATCTGCAAGCAGAGGATCCCGCTTCATCTGGCTAGAAATATCCCGGGGGTGTGGGGGCAGAGCCCCCACGCTCTCCATCAGGCGGCTGGCATCCGCTGTTCGACAATCTCCGCCCACCAGCTGCATCCGGCCGGAATGGCTTCGTCGTTGAAATTGTATTCCGGGTGATGAACCATTGCGGTGTCACCGTTGCCCACAAGAATATAAGCGCCTGGGCGTTCCTCCAGCATGAAGGCAAAATCTTCGCCCCCCATGACCAAAGGTGCCTCGTCGCAATCACCGGACACCGACCGGGCCACATCCGCCGCAAACTCTGTTTGCTCGTCGCTGTTCACCATCACCGGATATCCACGAATATAGGTCACGTCAGCGGTGCCGCCAAACGTGGCCGCAACACCGTTGCAAATCGCGTTGATCCGCTTTTCAGCCAGATCCCGCATGCCCTTGCTCATGGTGCGCACCGTGCCTTTGATCTGCACGGTCTGAGGGATCACATTGAACGCCTTGGATGACGTCTCGAACGATGTCACTGACACCACAACCTGATCGATCGGGTCGGCATTGCGCGAAGAAATCGTTTGCAGCGTTAGGACAGCCTGCGCTGCCAGAACTGTGGTATCCACGGTCTCATGCGGTTTGGCCGCATGTCCGCCGCGACCCTCAAAGGTGATGTCGAACTGATCGGTTGCCGCAAAGAACGACCCCGGTCGGATTGCGAACTTGCCGACAGGCTGTCCCGGCCAGTTATGCATGCCGTAGACTTCCTGAATGTTCCAGCGGTCCATCATGCCGTCTTCGCTCATTTCGCGGCCCCCGCCGCCGCCTTCCTCAGCAGGTTGGAAGATCACGACAACGGTGCCGTCAAAGTTGCGGGTTTCCGACAGGTACTTTGCCGCCCCCAGCAACATCGCGGTGTGCCCGTCATGACCACAGGCATGCATCGCACCCGGCGTTTTCGAGGCATAGTCCAACCCCGTTGCCTCATGTATCGGCAACGCATCCATATCTGCGCGCAGGCCGATCACCTTTCCCTTGCTGTCCGACTTGCCTTTGATCACCCCCACAACGCCGGTACGTCCGATACCGGTCACAACCTCATCGCATCCGAACTCTTTCAGCTTCTCGGCCACCTTCGCGCTGGTGCGGTGGGTCTCAAACAGGATCTCTGGATTTTCGTGCAAATCCCTTCGCCATTCCGTGATTTCATTCTGCAATTCGGCAAAGCGGTTCTTGACTGGCATGTCTTTTCTCTCTCCTGATTCAGGTCACGCCGCCGGCATCCGGCGCTCGACCATTTCCGCAAACCACGAGCACCCAATGGGGATGATCTCGTCATTGAAATTGTATTCGGGGTGGTGCAGCCCGGCACTGTCACCGTTGCCCAAGACGATGAATGCCCCGGGCCTCTCTTCCAGCATGAACGAGAAATCCTCGCCCCCCATCACCATCGGCGCTTCAATGCAACTGCCCCCGACCGACACCGCAGCCTCTGCTGCATATCCCGTCTGGGCTTCGGCATTGATCGTCACTGGAACACCGCGCGTATAGGTGACGTTCACGGACCCGCCAAATGTTGCAGCGGTCCCTTCCGAGACTTCCTTCAGCCGTTGTTCGATCAGGTCGCGCAACTCGTTGGAATGGGTCCGCACGGTGCCGCGTATCCGTGCCGATTGCGGGATCACGTTGAACGCTTTCGAGGACGTCTCGACCGAGGTCACAGACAGCACGGCCTGCAAAATCGGATCCGCGTTGCGCGACACGATCGTCTGCAACGCCACGATCAGCTGCGACAGCATCACCGTTGTATCAATCGTCTGATGAGGTTTTGCCGCGTGGCCGCCGCGCCCTTCAAGTTGGATGTCAAACTCGTCCGCCGCTGCCAGCAACGGGCCTGAGCGAATGGCAAACTGCCCGGTGGGAACACCCGGCACATTGTGCATCGCATAGACTTCCTGAATGCCGAACCGATCCATCAGACCGTCCTTGCACATGGCCTCGGCGCCATTCCCACCCTCTTCGGCAGGCTGAAAGATCACAATTGCCGTGCCATCAAAGTTGCGGGTTTCCGCCAGATACTTGGCGGCCCCCAAAACCATCGCAGTATGCCCGTCATGACCGCAGGCATGCATCGCATTCGGTATTTCTGAGGCATAGTCCAACCCGGTCTGTTCCTGCATCGGCAGGGCGTCCATATCGGCGCGCAAGCCAATCACACGGCCCCGCGTATCGCTTTTGCCGCGAATGACCCCGACGACTCCGGTGCGACCGATGCCGGTCACGACCTCGTCGCAACCAAACTCGTTCAGCTTTTCCGCAACCAGCGCACTGGTGCGGTGGGTGTCGTACAGAATTTCCGGGTGTTGGTGAATGTCACGCCGCCAACCGGTGATCTCATCATGCATCTCTGCGAGACGGTTCTTGATCGGCATGTCATTCTCCCTGTTTCATGCGACAGGCAATCGTCGTTCCACAAGCTCGGCAAACCAGCTGCAACCGGCGGGGATCGCGTCGTCGTCAAAGTTGTATTGCGGGTGATGGCACATGGCCGTATCCCCGTTCCCGATAAAGATGTACGCGCCGGGGCGTTCTTCAAGCATATAGGCAAAATCTTCAGACGGCATGATCGGGTCCGTGCTGTCGTTGACCTTGCCCGCAACCGCAGCTGCCGCCTCGGCGGCATAGCCTGTTTCGGCCTCGGAATTCACTGTCACCGGGTATCCCGGTGTCCAGATAACCTCCGCCTTCGCGCCAAAGGCCGAGGCCGTATCCTCGGCGATCCGGCGCACGCGTTCTTCGGCGATTGTGCGATACTCGGGGTCAAGTGTCCGCACGGTTCCCTGCAAACGAACCGTATGAGCGATCACGTTCGACGCTACGCTGTCCGTCACAAACGTCCCAACGGTGAGGACAACTCGCTTGATCGGGTCAACGGTCCGGGACACAACCGATTGCAAGGCAACAACGATGTGCGAGGCCACCAGCGTTGTATCCACCGCCTCATGCGGTGCAGCGGCGTGTCCGCCCTTGCCAGTGACGGTGATTTCAAACTCATCGGACGAGGCCAGCAACGCACCGGGTCGAATTGCGAACTCTCCCACCGGAAGACCGGGCATATTGTGCATGCCATAGACCTCGTGAATGCCCCAGCGGTCCATCAACCCGTCCTGACACATGGCCAGACCGCCGGCCCCGCCTTCCTCGGCAGGCTGAAAGATCAGAACTACGGTGCCATCGAAATTGCGCGTTTCGGAAAGGTACTGCGCGGCCCCAAGCAGCATCGAAGTATGCCCGTCATGTCCACAGGCGTGCATCTTGCCCGACACGGTCGAGGCATAGTCCAGCCCTGTCGCCTCTTCAATCGGAAGCGCGTCCATGTCTGCACGCAGGCCGATGACGCGCCCCTGCGTATCCGTGCGCCCTTTGATCACCCCGACAACGCCCGTTTTGCCAACGCCCGGAGTGATCTCGTCCACTCCGAATTCTTTCAGACGGGCAGCGACAAACGCCGCAGTTTCATGGACGTCATACATCAACTCCGGATGGGCGTGCAGGTGGCGACGCCATTCGGTGATCTCGCCATGCATTTCCGCAAGTCTGTTTTTCACGGGCATCTCAAGACCTTTCTCTCAACCGCTGGCACCGTATTACACCGGGCTAGACGCATAGTTTTTCAACCAATCGCTGCATGAATTTATGACCGGCTTCGAATTGTTCAATCGTAATGAACTCATTCGGCTGATGGGCCTGTGCTATGTCTCCGGGTCCGCATATCACGGCAGAATACCCGGCCTCCTGAAATTGGCCTGCCTCGGTCCCGTAACTGACCACATGGCTTGCGTTGTCTCCGGTCAGGGCGCGTACCAGAGCTTCGGCTTCACCATCCTCTTCCGGGATCAACCCCGGAATCGCGAAGTTTTCAGTCAGTTCGATGCGGGTATCCGGGTGAACGGCCTGCATCTGAGCCTCAATGTGCCGAACCTGTTCGAAATAGGCATCGCGCCATTGGGCCTGCGTTTCATCGGGCACAGTCCGGAAATCCATCATGAACCGGCAGTCTTTGGCGGTAATGTTATGGGCTGTTCCGCCTTCAATCATACCGACGTGGCAGGTTGTCCAGGGTGGATCGAACACGGCAGCAACGGTACTGGGTTGCGCCGCCATGTTTCGCGCGTTCTGTTGGTTGGCCCAGTCGATCAACGGGGCCGCCGCCATGATGGCGTTGACGCCTGTGTGCATGATCGAGCTGTGAACTTCGAACCCGACCATATGGGTGTCAAAGCCGAACCCACCCTTGTGACCCGTCACCGCCTGCATCATCGATGGTTCGCCCACAACCACCGCCGAGCCTTTGGGAAGAACGCCCTGCATCGCCTCGATCATCGGCGGCGCCCCGGTACACCCGACTTCCTCATCAAAACTCAGCGCAAGTTGGAGCGGTCGTTTCACACGTGCGTAATGCGCCTCGACCAGCGCCCAGATGGCAAGCGCATCAAATCCCTTCATGTCACAGGTGCCGCGCCCGAAATATTTGCCGTCCTCCTCGGTCACGGTGAAGGGGTCGGTGTCCCAGGGTTGCCCGTCAACCGGTACGACATCCGTGTGCCCGGACAGTACAACTGCGCCTTCTTCCAAAGGGCCAACATGCGCAAAGATCGCCGCCTTATGCGGCTGATCCGGATCAGGCCAGCGGTGCGACGTGATCCCATGGCTTTGCAGGTATTCTTCCACCCAGCCGACCAACGGCAGGTTGGTGTCACGACTCACGGTTGGGAATGAGATCAGCTTGGTCATGATCTCAAGCGGCGTCAGGCGCTTGGCCATCGTGTCAGTACCCACTGTCTGTGGTCAGGATAAAGTGACCCGGTTCAACCTCTTGATATTGCGAGGGTTCCGGTTTGTAATCGACAGGATGGATCGGTGACGGGATCGGTTTGAAGTTCAGGTCTTTTTCAGTCTTTCGCTTGTTCGGATCAGCAATTGGAACTGCCTTCATCAATGCCTGCGTATAGGGGTGTTGCGGGTTTTCAAACACACGTGCACGCGGGCCCAGTTCCACAATGCGGCCCAGATACATAACGCCGACATAGTGGCTGACACGTTCAACCACGGCCATGTCATGACTGATGAACAGATAGGACAGCCCCAGATCGGACTGCAGCTCCATCATCAGGTTCAGAACCTGCGCCTGAACCGACACGTCGAGGGCCGAGACCGCCTCATCCGCGATGATCAGCTTGGGGTTCAGGGCCAGTGCGCGGGCAATCGCGATCCGCTGACGCTGTCCCCCGGACATTTCATGCGGGAAACGACGCATGAAGCTGCGCGGCAGCTGCACCTTGTCGAACAATTGCGCGACGCGGTCCTGCAATTCGGATCCCGACGCCACGCCATAGTTGCGCATCGGCTCGGCAACCTGATCGACCAGCTGCATCTGTGGGTTCAGCGAGGCGAACGGGTCCTGAAAGATCATCTGCATGTCCAGCCGCGCCTTGCGCAGGCCGGACGGGTCCAGCTTCATGATATCGACACCGTCCAGATTGACCTCGCCCGCCATCGGCTCGACCAGCCGCAGGATCGAACGCCCGGCCGAGGACTTTCCGCACCCGGATTCGCCCACAAGGCTGAGTGTCTGACCTTTGTTCAGTGTGAATGACACATCCTCGACCGCATGAACGTTCGAGATCGTGCGCCGCAGAAGACCACCTTTGACAGGAAACCGCGTGGTCAGGTTCTTTACCGTCAACAAAACTTCTTCGGTTCCGGGGATGGGTGCAATTTTCTGCCCCTCGACACCCAGCAACTTCATCGGTTCGGGTGCCGACTTGCCCTGCATTTCACCCAACTTCGGCACTGCGGCCAAAAGCGCCTTGGTGTAATCATGCTGCGGGTTTTCAAAGATTTCCCTGACGGTCCCCTCTTCGACCTTGTTGCCGCGATACATGACGACAACACGGTCAGCCATCTGCGCAACAACCGCCATGTCATGGGTGATGAACATTACCGCCGTACCGGTTTCGCGCTTGAGGCGATCCATCAGGGCCAGGATCTCGGCCTGAATAGTCACGTCTAGCGCCGTGGTGGGTTCATCCGCGATCAGCAAGCGGGGTTCGCAGGCCATCGCCATTGCGATGACGACACGTTGGCGCATCCCGCCCGACAGCTCATGCGGGTACTGTTTCAAACGACGCTCAGGCTCGGGGATACGAACCTGGCGCAACAACTCAAGCGCCCGGTCCTCGGCCTGTGACTTCGACATCTGCTTGTGGATGCGCAGACCTTCGGTCAACTGGCGACCAACGGTAAAAACTGGGTTCAGCGCCGTCATCGGCTCCTGAAAAATCATCCCGATCTCGTTGCCGCGAATCTGTTTCATCAGATCCGGATCGGCTTTGGACAGGTCCATCTCGCCCCCATCGCGGCGATCAAACAGAAGTTCACCACCCGCGATTTCACCCCCACCGAACTCGACCAGCCGCATCAGCGACAGCGACGAAACCGATTTTCCAGACCCCGATTCGCCAACGATACAAACGGTTTCACCCGGTTTGACCTCGAACGAGACATCCTCAACACCGACAACGGGGCCATCCTTCGTCTGAAACTCCACCCGCAGTTTTTTAATCTGTGCAATAGGCTGATCCAGCACGCGCGCGCTCCCTTGACGACGGTATTCTTTTTCTGAATTCCGAACGCTAAGGCGGGCCGCCGGGAAAAGTCAAACCCATTACACATTTTCGCGACGGCACTACTTGCATTTTTCTCAGGTTCTGTTTCGATACGCCATGTAACCGACCTGGGGAGGCGGCGCAGACCGAAATCGTTAGCGCTATTATCTTTGTTGATCAGAACCTTACCTTGGGGCGGCAACGCCAAACCCGCAGGCCTTGCGGAGATAATCGAGACACGAACGTGTCCAACTTGGGAGTAACTTATGAAAATCAAAACCCTTTTGCTTGGTGCGATTGCAAGCACGGCGATGGCCCCGATGGCCTTTGCCGAGCGCGGATCGGACGGCAATGTCAGCATCATTTACTGGCAGGCCCCGTCGATCATGAATCCCTACCTGTCCAGCGGCACCAAGGATATCGATGCCTCCGCGTTGGTTATCGAACCCCTTGCGCGATATAACGAAGATGGCGAACTTGTGCCCTGGCTGATCGACGAAGTTCCGACCGTTGAAAACGGCGGCGTGTCCGAGGATCTGACCTCGATCACATGGAAAATTACATCCGGCCTTGTCTGGTCAGACGGCAGCCCGTTCACCAGCGCCGATGTCAAGTTCACACATGAATACTGCACGCATCCCGAAGGCGGTTGCGCCCAGCTTGTGAAATTTGAAGGTGTCTCCAGTGTGGAAACACCCGACGATCTGACGGTTGTGGTAAACTTCGAAAGCCCAACCCCCAACCCCTATGGCCCGTTTGTCGGCGGTGAAAGCCCGATCCTTCAGGCCGCCCAGTTTGCAGAATGCCTGGGCGCGCGGGCTCCGGAATGCACGGACGCCAACTTTAACCCGATCGGCACCGGCCCGTTCACGGTAACCGAGTTCCGGCCAAACGACGTGATTACGTTGGCGGCGAATGAAAACTATCGCGATCCTGCCAAGCCCGCATTTGCCAGTGTGACCTTCAAAGGTGGCGGCGATGCAACGGCGGCTGGCCGCGCGGTGATGGAAACAGGCGAGTTCGACTATGCCTGGAACCTGCAACTTGCGCCCGAAGTGATCGCGCAGATGCAGGAAGGCGGCAAAGGCACCCCGGTCGCGGGCTTTGGTCCGCTGGTCGAGCGTATCATGCTGAACCAGACCAACCCGTCGCCCGATCTGCCGGAAGGCGAGCGGTCAACGGCCCAGCATCCGCACCCGTTCCTGACCGATCCGGCGGTTTACAAAGCGATGTCGCTGGCCATCGACCGTCCGCTGCTGGTCGAGGTCGGCTATGGTCAGGCGGGCAAGGTGACCTGTAACTGGGTTCCGGCCCCAGCTGCGTTCAACTCGACCTCGATGACCTGTGACAAGCAGGATATCGAAGGCGCGAAAAAGCTGCTGGATGATGCGGGGATCGTTGATACCAACGGCGACGGCATCCGCGAAAAAGACGGCGTTCCGCTGAAAATCGTCTATCAGACCTCGACCAACGCCGTCCGTCAGGATTTCCAGGCGCTGATCAAGGAATGGTGGAGCCAGATCGGCATCGAATCCGAGCTGCGCAACATCAACGCATCGGTCTTCTTTGGCGGTGATCCGGGCTCGCCCGATACCTTCCAGAAGTTCTATGCCGATGTTGAGATGTACGCCAATACCTTCTCGGGCACCGACCCGCAGGTGTATCTGGCCAACTTGCTGTGCTCGGATGCGCCGCGCCCGGATTCGCAATGGCAGGGACAGAATATCTCGCGCTGGTGCAGCGAAGAGTATGATGCGATGCACGCCCAGCTTGCCAAGACCGCCAATTTCGACAAGCGCGCGGAACTGGGCCGCAAAATGAACGATTTGGCGGTTGAAGGCGGCGCAATGATTCCGCTGGTTCATCGCGGTCGTATCTCTGCCCATTCCAATACCTTGGGCGGCGTTGTCCTGAATGTCTGGGACAGCGAAATGTGGAACGTCGCGGACTGGTATCGCAAAACCGGTTCCTAAACTTCACAAGTGCGAAACCGCGCCCCGATCCTCATCGGGGCGCGGCATTACACGAGCGCTCCAACAAAATGACGCATCTGCAAAGGCACCTTTGAATGCTCAACTTCACCATTCGACGACTGGTGCTGGCCGTACCCACGCTGCTGTTCATCAGCCTCATTATTTTCCTGCTTCTGGAACTTGCGCCCGGCGATCCGATGGCCAGCCAGCCGCTGACCGTACCTGCGGACGTGCGCGAACGGATGCGCGAGGCGCTTGGCCTTGGTCAGCCGATGCATATCCGGTTCTGGAAATGGATCGTGCAGTTCTTCTGGATTGAACCGCAGGTGCTTGTCGACTCGATCTTTGGCACCACCTTTTCCGAAGGCGACCTGCGTGTGATTTCGTGGCAGACCCGCTCACCCGTTATGGACATCGTCGTTCAGCGGATCCCGCAGACCCTGTGGGTTGTCGGCACCGCCTATGTGGTCGCCATCCTGATCGCGCTGCCCATCGGCATCTATTCGGCCTACCGCCAATATTCCTGGTTCGATCAGATGGGTACCTTCGTGTCGATGGTTGGCTTTTCCGTTCCACCCTTCTTCTCGGGTGTTCTGGTGATCGTCATTTTCTCGGTCCAGCTGGGGTGGTTCCCGTCGATCTATGACACCACACTGGTGGTCAACAGCTGGGACAGTTTCGTTGTGCAACTCAAACAGATGATCATGCCGGTCATGGTTCTGGCCTTGCAGATTACAGCGCAGCTCAGCCGGTTCATGCGCGCGTCCATGCTGGATAACCTCAATCAGGATTATGTTCGCACCGCCCGCGCCAAGGGTCTCAGCGAATACACCGTGGTCATGGTTCACGTTCTGCGAAACTCGATGATCCCGGTGGTCACCGTGATTGCGCTGGGTATTCCGTCCATCTTTGGTGGCGCCATCATCACCGAGCAGGTGTTCAAAGTGAATGGCATCGGTCAGCTGCTGATCGGAGCGATTCAGGCCAATGATCTGCCGATGGTGCAAACCCTGACCTTCATCTTTGCCGTACTGATCGTGCTGTTCAACCTGATCGCTGACGTACTTTACGGCATTCTGGACCCGAGGATTCGATATGACTGATCATGATCGTACCGATACACTGGTCCCGGACGAAGGATTTGCACCTGCCTCGACAGCCTTGCCAACGGCCGGCGTGATGGAAGAACTGGCCACCCCTCCCCGCAGCCAATGGCGCGATGTGTGGGATCAGTTCAAGACCCACAAAGGCGCAATGGTCGGTGCGATCCTGTTTATCATCATCGTCGCCGGTGTTTATTTGGGCCCGTATCTGTGGAGCATCGATCCAACCCAGATCGATATCCGGTCGCGCAATCAGGGCCCCAGTTGGGCGCATCCCTTTGGCACCGATCAATTGGGTCGCGACATTCTTGCGCGCATGATGTCGGGTGGTCAAACCTCAGTCTCGGTTGGCATAACCGCGATGTTGCTGGCGCTGTTTCTGGGATCGTTCATCGGCGTTCTGGCAGGATTCTTCAGACGGCTCGATGGGCCGCTGATGCGCCTGACCGACCTGTTTCTGGCCCTGCCCCTGCTGCCTTTGCTGCTGGTCATGATGCTTCTGTTCCGCGAGCCCCTGTCAGCGGCTTTTGGGCTGGAGCGCGGGATATTCATCCTGATCGTCTGCGCCATCGGCATCACCTCATGGATGCCGACTGCGCGGATCGTGCGCGGTGATGTGCTGGCCATCAAGGAACGTGAATTCGTTCTCGCCGCGCGCTCCATCGGCACCAGTAACAGCCAGATCATCACGCGGCATATCCTGCCGAACGTTCTGTCGCCAATCATGGTGTCGGCAACGCTGGGGATTGCCACAGCGATCATCACCGAAAGCGCGCTGTCCTTCCTTGGGTTGGGCTTCCCGCCCGACTTCCCGACATGGGGCCGCCTGTTGTTTGATGGTGTCGACTATCTTCAGCAATACCCCGAGCGTGTATTCTGGCCCGGTCTGGCAATCTCGCTGACTGTGCTGAGCGTCAACTATCTGGGTGATGGTCTGCGCGACGCGCTGGATCCCCGCATTCGCGGACGCTGAAACAAGTTAGTCGGCGCGCTTCAGCGCGCCGGCCAACAGCACGATCAGAACGGCCAATGGCAACAGCACGGCAAACGCCAGGCGCAGGCCGAACAGTTCCGCCAAGAATCCGATCAGCGGCGGCCCAATCAATAACCCGCCATATCCCAGCGTAGCGACACTTGCGATGGCTTGCCCCGGCGGCACATGCGGATCACTGGCTGCACGGCTGAACGCCAGCGGCATGATCACCGCATACCCTATGCCCATCAGCGCAAACCCCGCCAATGCGGGCAAGGGCGCGACCGAAGAAACCACAGCGAAAACGCCCAGTGCCGCGCAGATCCCGCCAAACCGAGCCGTGGCGACAGGACCAAACCGCATAATGACAATCGCGCCTGCAAGGCGAAACGCCACCATCGTCACGGAAAACACGGCATAGCCCAGTGCGGCAACACTTTCGGGCGCACCGGAAACGTCTCGCAGGAAAATCGCGCTCCAGTCTGCGACGGCGCCTTCACCCAATGCACCACACATGGCCGCGAATCCGACCAGTATCAGCGCACCCGAGGGCAAAGCAAAAACCGAGCTTTGCGACCGCTCGGACCGTTTCGACGTCCAGCGCACCCACGACGAGGCCAGCGCGAAGGCAACAACCGCGCCACCCGCCACTAGGAAGTGCACCAGCACCGTCAGCCCCATCTGAACTGCCACATACCCGCTGAGCGCGCCAAGACCGGCCCCAAGGCTCCACATGGCGTGGAATGATGACATTACGGGTTTGTCATAAGCCTGCTCGACTTCGGCGGCCCAGGCATTCATTGCCACATCCATCGATCCGTGGAACGCGCCGAAAACAAACAAACAAAACGCCAGCGCCCAAAACCCGCCAGCCACAGCAAGCAGAACCAGCGACAGCGTGTACAGAACGGCCACAATCCGGGTAATCGCAACAGCGCCATACCGATCCGTCAACCGCCCTGTGACCGGAAAGGAACAGACGGCCCCGGCCGCCATGAACAACAACCCGTACCCCAACGCGTCATGAGACAAATCCAACCGGTCGCGCACGGCCGGAATGCGCGAGGCCCAGATGCCAAACAAGGCCCCGTTCAGGATGAACATGGCCGCAACTGCCCGCCATGCCGAGAAAACACCAATCAACAGAGAACCTCGTGCTGTCTGCCCGCCCCACCCGTTCTACAGGTTGGGCGCAAATTGGCAATTGCAGCTTAACCCAGGCGTTTGCGGATGCGCCGAACGGCGAACCATACGCCCGCCACTACCGGGATCGTCGCCGCCGCCGTCAGCGTTCCCTTGCTTATACCAGTGGCCGTCAACGGATACAGAAGATAGCCAACCAGTGAGACTGCATAATAACTGATGGCCACCACAGAAAGCCCCTCGACCGTGTGTTGCAAGCGCAAGGCAAGATCGGCCCGACGATCCATGCTTTCCAGCAGGGCCTGATTTTGTGCACTCCGCTCGACGTCCACCCTAGTGCGCAACAACTCACCCGCACGGATGGCCCGGTCAGACAGCGCCTGCAGGCGGCGTTCTGTTGATTTCACGGTACGGATCGCAGGATCATAACGGCGCATCATGAAATCGGCAAAGCTTTGACCACCTTCGAACCTTTCCTCGCGCAGGACGTCGATCCGTTGATTCACCAGCGCCTCGTAAGCGCCGGTTGCCCCAAACCGGAACGAACTGCGGGCCGAAATGGTCTCGAGCTCGGTCGATGTGGCCAGCAATTGAGGCAACAGCGCATCTGGTGGTGTGGTGTCATCTGTCATTTCAACCATCAGCTTCGCCAGCTGGGCGTCCAGTTCCTCGATCCGGGGGGCCAATTGTTTGACGCGGGCAAAGCCAAGCATCGACATCGCCTTGTATGTCTCGATCTCGCACAGCCGCTGGATAATACGCCCTGTTCGGCGCGTGCCCGTGCCTTCGGTCACGAACAGGGCAAAACGCATGTGACCAGCCGGGTCGATACGGAAATCGCTAGCGCAAATTGCCGAAGCATCCAACACCCGAGACACGGCAAGACTTTCAGGTTCGAACCAATCAGCCAGAGCGACCTTTACAGCCGCATCTTCCGGGCGCGGTACCACCCGCATCAGCAACGAAGTGATCCTCTGGCCCGGGCTGGCCATCAGCCAATCCGGGGGAAAAACCTCGAAATCGGCGGGGTTGAAAGGGCGGCCGCTGACGTTCGGCACAATCGCCGTATACGTGACAAACTCTGTGTGCTGCTCCCATTTCAGCCAATGGCGTCCGATCTGCCCGGCATAATGCGTGGCCCCCGGCTGCGGATGTTGCGCCCCATGTCGGTCAAGCAGATCAATCAGATGGGCGATATCCTGACTGCGGTCCCGAGCGACGGCTGCTTCCGGCTTCTTGATCGCAAGAAAGGCGACCGTGCACGGCGTATCGGCGGCCGGAAACGGGCGGGCATGAAGTTCATTGGCCAGCGCATAGCGCAGCGGGTGATCATCGATTGGCGTCATTCAGAGGCTCCGATAGCGGTGTCCGCACTATACGTCACAACTCGGATACATCAATTCTTATTTTATTTCATATACTTACACGAATACAAAGGTATACAAACCGACTATCTCATTGATTTGGCTGCCACAGCTCGATCGGATTACCTTCCGGATCGTGAAGCCGCGCGAACTTTCCGATCTCACTGTCCCAGTCGGGGCGGGTCTCAACAGCGATTCCGGCAGCTTCAAGCTGCTGTATCATCGCGCCCAGATCGTCGACCCGAAAATTGATCATCCATTGCTGATCCGGGTTTCCGAAATACTCAGTGTCTTTCGCGAACGGCGCAAACACCGTATACCCTTCGCGTTGCTTCCAGGGCACCGGATCATAGTGGTTTACGCCCAGATGTTCTTCGTACCAGCGGCTTAATGCCTCGGGATCACTGGCCCGAAAAAATACGCCCCCTATACCGTTCACTTTCTCCATGCTTCGCTCCAACAATACGCATGTCTATTATACCACAACCCGCCCGCTTCATCTGGCCATAAATATCCTGGGGGTTTGGGGGCAAAGCCCCCAATAGTACAAGTAAAGAAAAGGGCGCCCAAAGGCGCCCTTTGCAATTGGATCAGACCGGTGGATCAATCGATCATCGGCAGCAGCTTGTCCAGCGACGCTTTGGCGTCGCCATAGAACATGCGGGTATTTTCCTTGAAGAACAGCGGGTTTTCGATACCCGAATACCCCGTACCCTGACCACGTTTGGACACGAAGACCTGCTTGGCCTTCCAGCATTCCAGAACTGGCATACCGGCAATGGGACTGTTGGGATCTTCCTGCGCCGCAGGGTTCACGATGTCGTTCGAGCCGATAACGATGGCCACATCCGTATCCGGGAAGTCGTCATTGATCTCGTCCATTTCCAGAACGATGTCATAGGGCACCTTCGCCTCGGCCAGCAGCACGTTCATATGGCCCGGCAAACGACCCGCGACCGGGTGGATCGCAAAACGAACCTCTTTACCCTTGGCGCGCAGCTTACGGACCAGTTCGGAAACCGATTGCTGTGCCTGCGCAACCGCCATCCCATAGCCGGGGATGATGATCACGCTGTCGGCATCGTTCAGGGCAGCAGCAACGCCATCCGCCTCGATGGCCACCTGCTCGCCCTCAACTTCCATCTGCGGACCGGAAGTGCCGCCAAAGCCGCCCAGGATCACGCTGACAAAGTGACGGTTCATCGCCTTGCACATAATGTAGGACAGGATCGCACCGCTTGAGCCCACCAGCGCACCGACCACGATCAGCAAGTCATTGCCCAGCGAGAAACCAATCGCCGCCGCGGCCCAGCCCGAATAGCTGTTCAGCATCGACACAACCACCGGCATGTCCGCGCCACCGATACCCATGATCAGATGATAACCGATGAACAGCGCCGCCAGGGTCATCAGGATCAGCGGCAACAGCCCGCCAGACGCAGTGTACCAGATCAGACAGATCAGCGAGAGACCCGCTGCCGCCGCGTTCAGCGCATGACCACCGGGCAGCTTCGTCGCCGCCGAAGTCAACTTACCCGCCAACTTGCCATAGGCCACGACCGAGCCGGTAAAGGTGATCGCACCAATGAAGATGCCTAGGAACAGTTCCACATGCAGGATTGCCAGTTCGGCCGGCGTCTTCTTGGCGATAAGTTTGGCAAAGGTGCCCAGATCATGCAGATTCGCCTCTTTCGCCGTATCCACAATTGCCATGACTTGTGCCACGTTGCCGATTTCAAAATGCGCGTTGAAGCCGACGAACACAGCCGCCAGACCGACCAGTGAATGCATCGCGGCGACCAGCTGCGGCATCTCGGTCATCTGGACGCGCTGCGCCACATATTGACCGATCAGACCGCCACCCGCGATCAGCAGCAGCGACAGCAACCACAGGCCGGAACCGGGGCCAACCAGCGTGGCGAAGACCGCCAGCGCCATACCGACGATGCCGTACCAGACCGCGCGCTTGGCGCTTTCCTGGTTCGACAGACCACCCAGCGAAAGGATGAATAGAACAGCCGCAACAACATAGGCGGCAGTAGTGAAGCCAAATTCCATGTGCCCGGCCTCCTTAAGATTTCTGGAACATGGCGAGCATGCGCCGGGTTACGAGGAAGCCGCCGAAGATGTTGATCCCGGCCATGAACACGGACAGTGCCGCCAGCAGAATAACCAGGAACGACCCGGACCCAATCTGCATCAACGCCCCAACGATAATGATCGACGAGATCGCGTTGGTGATCGCCATCAGCGGCGTATGCAGGCTGTGCGAGACATTCCAGATCACCTGGAAGCCCACGAAAATGGCCAGCACGAAGACGATGAAATGCTGCATGAAGCTGGCCGGGGCAACCAGCCCCACCAGCAGCATCAGCGCACCGCCGACACCCAACAATGTAAACTGCTGCCTGGTCTGCGCCTTGAAGGCCGCAATCTCCTGCGCCTTTTTCTCTTCCGGGGTCAGTTCCTTGACCTCGGGCTTTTTCTGTGCGGCGATCGCCTGAATCTTGGGCGGCGGTGGCGGGAAGGTGATTTCACCTTCATGCGTCACGGTCGCGCCGCGGATCACATCGTCTTCCATGTTGTGATTGATCTGACCGTCCTTTTCGGGCGTCAGATCGGTCATCATGTGACGGATGTTGGTTGCATAAAGCGACGAGGATTGCGCCGCCATCCGGCTGGGGAAGTCGGTATAACCGATTATGGTCACGCCATTGTTGGTGACAACTTTCTCATCCGGCACGGTGCCTTCGACGTTACCGCCACGCTCGGCTGCAAGGTCGATGATGACCGAACCCGGCTTCATCGCCTTGACCATATCCTCTAGCCACAGCTTGGGCGCCGGACGGTTGGGGATCAGTGCGGTGGTGATAACGATGTCCATCTCGGGCGCAAGTTCGCGGAACTTGGCCAGCTGGGCGTTGCGGAATTCTTCCGACTGGACCGAGGCATACCCGCCTGTGGCCGCGCCGTCCTGCTGCTCTTCCTCGAAGTCCAGATAGACGAACTCAGCCCCCATCGATTCGACCTGTTCGGCCACTTCAGGGCGCACGTCGAACGCGTAGGTGATCGCGCCCAGCGACGTGGACGTCCCGATTGCGGCCAGACCGGCCACACCGGCCCCAACGATCAGCACCTTGGCAGGAGGAACTTTACCGGCGGCGGTCACCTGGCCGGTGAAGAAACGGCCAAAGTTGTTGCCTGCTTCGATCACGGCGCGATAGCCTGCGATATTTGCCATCGACGACAGCGCGTCCATCTTCTGCGCGCGCGAGATGCGTGGCACCATCTCCATGGCGATCACGTTGGCGCCCTTGGATTTGGCCAGCTCCATTCCTTCTTCGTTGCCCGCAGGATTGAAGAACGAAATCAGGGTCTTGCCCTTGGTCAACCGTTTCAGTTCGGCCTCAGTCGGGATACGAACCTTGGCAATGATATCCGCAGTCTTCCACAGCGACGCTGCGGTCTTGACCACCTCAACGCCTACGGCCTCGTATGCGGCATCCGAAAAACCGGCAGCCGCGCCCGCGCCTTTCTCGATCAGGCACTCATAGCCCAGTTTCTGCAATTGCACGGCCGAGTCGGGCGTCATTGCAACCCGGTTCTCACCGTCCAGTATTTCCTTTGGCGTGCCTATCTTCACTGGCAGTCCCCCTAATTTTTACTCTGTCCGAGCGGGTGGTCGGTATTCTTTGTTAAGCAAAGATGTATCCTGCGCAACATTATTTCGCAAGCGCAGCATTTTTTACGTAACATCACAAAATCAGCCACCTTAGATCCAACGCCGCGTCTTGCGTTCATAGCGTGCGAAATCCGTGCGGAACTGCCGGCGCAGGCGGTCTTCTTCCGGCAGGATAAACCGGCGCTCCAGCACCCAGACGAAGACCGGAACCAAAACCAGTGACAACACGGCGTCAAACCGCAGAATCAAACCCGCAAGAATCAGTACGTCCCCGACGTAGATCGGGTTTCGACTGCGTTTGTAGATGCCCGTTTGCACCATCGCGGTCGGTGTCTCATGGGGAATGACAGTTGTTTTATGGCGGCGAAACTCGACAATGGCCAGAACGGCCATCAGAACGCCACCGCCGATCAGAACTCCACTGAGAAGGTCGGTCAGGCCGCTCTCAAGTGACAGGCCCAGCGCCATGTATCTGGCTTGTGCCCATGCCAGCACCGCAAAAGCGATCAACCAAACTGGCGGTACATCTATCCAGCGCATTCTAAGCCCTCATGAACGACGACAGTGTCGGGTATATGTCGCTTCTGACCGACGTCCTACCGTTTTTCGGCCAGATTAGCAAAAGACCAGTATGTCGCATCGATAGACAGACATGTCAGGATCGGCTACCCCAAATGCAACAAAAGACGACCACACAAGTGAGTGAGCCTTCATGACCGATTTTGCAGCAACCAAAGCCATGTTCGACCTGCCCGAGGGCGTGATTTATCTGGACGGCAACTCTTTGGGCCCGCTGCCTAAAACGGCTGCGTCTCGTGTGCAGAACATGCTGACCGAGGAATGGGGGCAAATGCTGATCACCGGCTGGAACAAAGCCGGTTGGATGGGCCTTCCCACAGGGCTTGGAGATCGAATTGGCCGCCTGATCGGAGCCGAGCCAGGCAGCGTCGTGACCGGCGATACCCTGTCGATCAAGGTTTATCAGGCCGTGTCCTCTGCCCTTGAACTGAACCCGGCCCGCAAGGTTGTGCTTTCTGACAATGGGAACTTTCCGTCAGACCTGTACATGGTCGATGGCCTGCTGCGATCCCTTGGGAGCCCATACGAACTGCGCGTCGTCGACCCGCAGGACGTCGCAGATGCAATCACCGAAGAGGTCGCAGTCCTGATGCTGACCGAAGTGGATTACCGCACGGGCCGGATGCACGACATGAAGGCACTGACGGAACTGGCCCACGCCAACGGTGTCGTGACGGTTTGGGATCTGGCGCATTCCGCAGGGGCCATCCCCGTTGACCTTGCAGGGTGCAATGCAGATTTCGCAGTCGGGTGTACTTATAAATACCTCAATGGCGGCCCCGGTGCGCCCGCGTTCATTTATGTTGCGCCCCGACTTGCAGATAGTGTGCGCCCGGCCCTGTCTGGTTGGCTGGGGCACGAAGCGCCCTTTGCCTTTGACCTGGACTATCGCCCCGGAAGCGGGATTGAGCGTATGCGCGTGGGAACACCTCCGATCATCCAAATGACCGCACTTTCGGCGGCCATGGACATCTGGGATATGGCCGACATGGCGGATGTGCGCGCCAAGTCCATTGAATTGACCGAGCTTTTCATTCGTCAGGTCGAGGCGACCTGCCCAGACTTGCAATTGGACAGTCCGCGCGCGCCCGAGCAGCGTGGCAGTCAGGTTTCATTCCGCTTCAAGGAAGGCTACGCCGCGATGCAAGCGCTGATCGCGCGTGGTGTCGTCGGAGATTTCCGCGCACCTGACACAATGCGGTTTGGTTTCACGCCGCTGTATATCGATGAAAGCGACGTCGAGCGTGCAGTCGGGATTCTGGCGGATGTCATGCAGAACAAGCTTTGGGACACGCCCGAGTACAAAACCCGGCAGCGCGTTACCTGATTTCCAGCCCGGCCCCGATCAGGGCCGCCAACTGGTTGGTGCGCCTTTCAAATTCCTCGGCGTCTGACGCAGTCAGCTTGATCCCCTTCAGCGTGACCGTAAGTGTTTTCGCCGTTTCTTCAGGCGTGTCGAACAGACGAACGCGGCCAGCACCCTGCTCTCGCCTCAGCCATTCGGCATAAAGCGCGGCAAGTTCCCCTTCGCCCCGTTCGACAATGTCGATGGCCATGGATTTGGTCGTGTCCAGCATCTCAAGCCCATGCGGCGACGCCAAAATCGCAGCCATGCCCTCGGTCTGGGCGTGGATCGCCTTTCTGGCAATGTCCGAAACCGAGCCTTCACCGTTCAGCGCCTCGGCCACCGCTGCGGTCTTTTCCTCGTAATGCCGTTCGGTCAGCTTGCGAACGATCGCTTCCTTGTTCCTGTAATACAGATAAACCGCTGGCCGTGACATCCCCGCACCGCGCGCAATGTCATCCATCGAGGTCTTGCGGAACCCGTATGCGGAAAAGGCCTGAAAAGCAGATGCTAGGATCGCTTTCTGCCGGGATTCGTCACTCGTATCTTTCATGCGCAAATCTCTGACATTTTTTGTTTAATTTGTCAATTGACAGACTGACACTTTGCAATCATTATGTCAGAACCTGCCACAGTTACAAAAGGTGCGCCATGGCGACGGCCCTGAAGATTAACGGAACCCCTCATCAGATCGACCTGCCGGATGATGTCCCCCTGCTTTGGGTTCTGAGGGATGAGGTTGGCCTGACCGGCACCAAGTTTGGCTGTGGCGTCGCCGCTTGCGGCGCCTGTACGGTTCATATCAATGGCGAGGCGGTACGTTCGTGCCAAGTGGCGCTGTCGGATGTCTGGGGTGACGTGACCACAATCGAAGGCGTTGGCACGCCAGAAGCACTGGCTACTATCCAGCAATCCTGGGCTGATCATCAGGTGGCGCAATGTGGCTATTGCCAGTCGGGCCAGATCATGCAGGCCGCTGCCCTGCTTGCGGAAAACCCTGCGCCCACGGACGCAGAGATCGATGAGGCGATGCAGGGAAACCTGTGCCGCTGTGGCACCTACCCCCGCATCCGGGCCGCGATCCACGACGCAGCATCGAAGTTGAAGGAGGCGTAAGAGATGGCTTCTGTTGGCAAAATTATCCGCCGCACGTTCCTGATCGGCTCGGCCGCGATCGTCGGTGGCGTCGCCTTTGGCGCGTATTATGTCACCCGCCCTGCCCCCAACCCGCTGAAACCGAAAGAAGGTGAAGCGGCCCTGAACCCCTTCGTGCTGATCGATCAGAATGGCATCACCCTGTTCGCGCCCCGTGCCGAGATGGGACAGGGCGTGAAAACCACGTGGGCCGCGCTGATCGCCGAAGAACTGGACGTCGATCTGGATCAGATCACCGTTCTGCACGGTCCAGCAGCCGCCGCCTATTACAACTCAGCCATGATGGGCGAGGGACTGCCAAACAAGGGCTACGACATCTCGGACTTCCAACACAACTTAGGTGAAGCTCTGGGGGTTCTTGGCAAGGCCCTTAGCCTGCAAGTCACAGGCGGCTCCACCTCGATGAAGGACGGGTTCGAGAGGATGCGGCAAGCCGGTGCTTCGGCCCGTGAAACGCTGAAACGCGCCGCCGCTGATCGGTTGGGTATCGACCCCTCGGATCTGAAAACAGCTTCAGGCCATGTCATCACGCCAAACGGTGACAAGATCGCTTATACCGATCTTGCAGTGGAAGCGGCCGGACTGGAACCCGTCGAGGTACCTTTGCGAGACCCGTCCGAATGGCGTTATCTGGGACGGACACAACCGCGACTGGACATGGTGGGCAAAGTGACAGGCACTGCCGAGTTTGGCATCGATGTTCGCCTGCCCGGTATGAAATTTGCTGCCGTGCGCATGAACCCCAAACTTGGCGGCGCGATGAACAGCTTTGACGACAGTGCTGCAATATCCATGCCCGGGGTCGAGAAGGTTGTTGATCTGGGCACAGGTGTTGCCGTGATCGCGAACAACACATGGCTGGCCAATCAGGCGGTTGAGGCTGTTGAGATCGACTGGGGCGATGCGCCATATCCACCTGATACCGATGGCATTTTCTCAAAGATTGCCGAGGCGTTTGACGAAGCGCCGAACTCGACCATGCGCGATGATGGCGATGTCAGCGTGACGCCGGATGGCGCAACCGAGGTCACTGCCGAATACCAAGTGCCCTATCTGGCGCACGCCACGATGGAGCCGATGAATGCCACCGCGCTCTATACCGGAAACGCTCTGGAACTGTGGTGCGGCAATCAGGCCCCGACGCTGATCCGTTTTCGCGCTGCGAATACCGCAAATCTGGACACTGAGGCTGTTCAGATTCACACCACCTATCTGGGGGGAGGGTTTGGCCGCCGGGGCGAACTGGATTTCGGAGAAATCGCCACCAAGGTCGCCATGGCCATGCCTGGCACACCGGTCCAAACAACCTGGAGCCGCGAAGAAGACATGCGTCACGACTACTTCCGCCCCGGCGCCATCGCCCGGATGCGCGGCGCTGTTCAGGACGGCAAGGCCGTTCTTATTGACGGCAAGGTTGCATCGCAGTCCTGCACGCAACAGGCGGTCGAGCGTTACACCGGCTTCCCCGGAGGCGGACCCGACAAAGTGCTGGTCGAAGGGTTCTTCAACCAGCCTTACGCCGTGCCAAACTACCGGATGAGCGGCCACGTCGCTGATCTGGCTGTCCCGGTGGGCTTCTGGCGTTCGGTCGGCAACAGCCACAACGGCTTTTTCCACGAGACCTTCATGGACGAATTGGCCCATGCCGCAGGGCGCGACCCGCTGGACTTCCGGCTAGAACTGATGAGAACCGAACATGCCCCATCTGCAGGATGTCTGGAGGCGGTCAGGGAAATGTCCAACTGGACCGGAAAAACACCTGACGGTGTAGGCCGTGGCGTGGCCTTCACCTACAGCTTCGGCACTCCGGTGGCTCAGGTTATCGAAGTGGTCGACGAAAACGGTGCCATCCGCATCCACAAGGCCTGGATCGCCTGCGACATGGGGCTGGCGCTGGACCCGGAAAACGTCAAGGCGCAGATGTTTGGCGGCATGATGTATGGCCTGTCAGCCGCGTGTTTCGGCGAGATTACCTTTGCCGACGGGGAAGTCGAGCAGTTCAATTTCCCCGACTATGACGCCCTTCGCATGCATTCCGCGCCACAAGTCGAGGTGCGCGTTCTGGAAACCAACCGCCATATGGGCGGCGCTGGTGAGCCCGGCACGCCCCCCTCGATGCCCGCACTGGGCAACGCCCTGTTTGATTTGACGGGAAACCGCGCGCGCAGCCTGCCGCTGGTCAATCAGTTCAACCTGCTGGTCTGATTGCCATTCACCTTCCCCTGCACCGGTCCGTCGCGCGCCCGCACGGTCCGGTGCCCAAGTCAGGCTGATTTCTGAACTGCCTGACAGGCAATCCCCGCCGCCCATCCCCGCACAGCCATGCCGAAGGCTTCGAACAAGGGGCGTGAAACCGGGTCGTTGATCGCATCCCATTCGGGATGCCATTGCACGGACAGCGTAAATCCGGGCGCGTCCTTGATGTAGATCGCCTCGGGCGTTCCGTCCGGCGCATGCCCATCGATCACCACACGCTGTCCGATGCACTTGATCCCCTGCCCGTGCAGCGTGTTTGTCATGACCTCCTGCGCACCAAACAAGTCGTGGAACACACCGTTTTCCGTCAGTTTCACCACGTGGCGCAGCGCAAATTTTTCCTCAAGTGTACCATCGGGCGGCATCCGGTGGTTCATCCGCCCCGGCAGATCACGAATTTCCGGATAGAGTGTTCCGCCCATGGCCACGTTGACCTCTTGAAATCCGCGGCAAATGCCCAGAAACGGCTGACCCCGTTCCACACAGGCCCGAACCAGCGGCAGGGTGATCGCGTCACGCGCGCGGTCAAACTCTCCATGCGCCTCGGTAGCCGGTTCACCATATTCTTCGGGATGCACATTGGGGCGACCGCCGGTCAGAAGAAAGCCGTCGCAAACCTCCAGCAACTCCTCAACCGACACATAACGGGGATCGGCGGGGATCAGCAGCGGCAAACATCCCGATACGTTCGCCACAGCGTCCGAATTCATCGTCCCCCCTGCATGGGTCGGGTATTGATCGTTCATGAGGTATGAGTTGCCGATAATACCAACAACGGGTCGAGACATTCCGCTTTCCTTGTTATACATCCCCTTGAAAAGGAAGCTAACCGCAGCTTCACAGTCGTGCAAGAATACACCTCCTGCGTGACAGCGCAGGGACGTGTTCAGGGGTGCACAAATACCCCCCGCGATCAGTCAAGTCACGGCTCGTTTTCCCCGCCTAAAACTTCAAGTCGGAAACATGCGCCAAGTCATTGCTTTGACGGAGCTGCTCTCAATGGTCGGACTTAAATCTCGCCGTCCAACCCGGCGGCCTCAATTCCCGCCATCGCAACGGCAGCATCGTTTTCTGACGTGTCGCCGGTTACCCCAACGGCACCGATCACGTCCCCTTTTCGACCCCGCAGCAAGACCCCGCCCGGAACTGGTACGACCTGCCCGCCATACACTCCGTTTACCGCCGCCATAAAGTAGGCTTGCGCCTCGGCCCGTTGCATCTGTGCCGTGCCCGCCATTCCCAGCATGACAGAGCCATATGCCTTGCCATGCGCAATCGCAAAGCGGCCCGGTGCTGCATCATCCTCACGCTCGAACGCGATGACGTGGCCGCCTGCGTCCAGAACAACCACCGAAAGTGGCTTAAGCTCCATCTCGCGGCCTTTCTCAAGCGCTTTGCGGATAATGGTGCGGGCTTTGCGAAGGGAAACTTCCATGTGCATTCCTGTGTCTGCATGTCGAAAGAAGAAAGGGGGCGGATCGCCCCCTTCGTTTTACGCTGTGGCCGCCTTCAATTCCAGACGGCGCGCGTGCAGGACCGGCTCGGTGTAGCCCGAGGGCTGCACACGACCTTTGAACACAAGGTCACAAGCCGCCTGAAAAGCGATTCCGTTAAAGCCCGGCGCCATCGGGACATAACCCGGATCACTTGCATTCTGGCGGTCCACAACAGCCGCCATTTTCTGCATCGCAGCCATCACCTGTGCTTCGTCGACAATGCCATGATGCAACCAGTTGGCCAGCGCCTGAGACGAAATCCGGCAGGTCGCACGGTCTTCCATCAACCCGATGTCGTTGATGTCGGGCACTTTGGAGCATCCCACGCCCTGATCGACCCAACGCACGACATAGCCCAGAATGCCTTGTGCATTATTCTCGACCTCGCGCGAGATTTCCTCGTCACCAAGGTTGCGGCCCCCCAGCAGGGGAATGGTCAGCAAATCGTCAAGCGTTCCTCGGGCACCCGCCGCTGCGATCTCGTCCTGACGGGCCAGTACGTTGACCTTGTGGTAATGCGTGGCGTGCAACGTCGCAGCAGTAGGCGACGGCACCCAGGCGCAGGTAGCACCGGCCAGCGGGTGACCGATTTTGGCCTCAAGCATATCGCCCATCCGGTCCGGCATCGCCCACATGCCTTTGCCGATCTGCGCCTTGCCCTTAAGGCCACAGGCCAAACCGATATCGACATTGCGGTCTTCATAAGACGCAATCCAGGGCGTATTCTTGATGTCGCCCTTGGGCAGCATCGGGCCAGCCTCCATTGAGGTATGAATCTCATCCCCCGTGCGATCCAGGAAACCGGTATTGATGAAGGCGACGCGCGATTTTGCGGCGCGGATACATTCTTTGAGGTTGACCGAGGTGCGGCGTTCCTCATCCATGATGCCCAGCTTCACGGTGTTGCGCGGCAGGTCAAGGATGTCTTCGACCATGTCGAAAATCTCAACCGCAAAGGCAACCTCTTCCGGCCCGTGCATCTTGGGCTTCACCACATAGACCGAGCCGGCGACCGAGTTGCCCCCATCCCGTTGCAGGTCATGCATTGCGATCAGAGTGGTGCAGAGCGCGTCCATCAGCCCCTCGCCAATCTCGCGCCCTTCGGCGTCCAGAACGGCCGGGTTCGTCATCAAGTGGCCGACATTTCGCACCAGCATCAGCGAACGGCCTTTCAGGGCCGCCTGCTCACCTGTCGGTGTGGTGAAGGTCAGATCTTCTGCCAGCTTGCGGGTAAACGTTGCGTCGCCCTTGGTGACGTCTTCAGTCAGATCACCCTTCATCAAGCCCAGCCAGTTGCCATAGGCCGCGACCTTATCTGCTGCATCAACACAAGCGACCGAGTCTTCGCAGTCCATAATCGTTGAAAGAGCGGATTCCAGCCGGACATCTGCGATACCTGCGCGATCAGTGGCACCGATAACGCCAGTCGGATCGATCATGATCTGAATATGCAGGCCATTGTTTTTCAGAAGCACAAAAGCCGGCTTGTCTGCCGCGCCACCGAAACCAACAAATTGATCGGGGTTTGCCAGTGCCGGGGAAAGAGCACCTTCTTCGACATGCAGTCCCGACACGTCGGCCCAAGACCCACCAGCCAGAGGTACAGCGTCATCCAGAAAGGCTTTCGCCCATGCAATCACCCGTGCACCGCGCGCCGCATCATACCCACCGCCTGTTGGCAGATCGCCTATCGCATCGGTGCCGTAAAGCGCATCATACAGGCTGCCCCATCGCGCATTCGCCGCGTTCAGCGCAAAGCGCGCGTTGGTGATCGGCACCACCAGCTGCGGACCCGGCGTCAGCGCAATCTCGGGGTCGACATGCGTCGTGTCGATCTGAAACCCGTCGCCTTCCTCGACCAGATAACCAATTTCCTTTAGAAAAGCCTGATAGTCAGTGGGATCATTGCTCTGACCCTTGCGCGCAATATGCCAGCCATCGATGCGCCCTTGTATCTCGGCCCGCTTGGCCAGAAGCGCGCGGTTTTTCGGCCCCAGTTCAGACACCAGTCGCGCCAGACCCGCCCAGAAATTCTGTGCCGACACACCCGTACCCGGCAATGCCTGCGTCTCGATAAACTCTGCCAGTATTGGATCGATCTGCAGCCCGCTCAGGGTTTGTCTGCCACTCATCTTCCTGCTCTCCTGCGATTGTGTGCCATTGTATGCGTAAGTGACTTAGGCCGAAAGTTTCCGATAGGCAACTTTCGACTTAGCGTTTGGGTTATTCGGATCGAACGGAAGCTGTTTCAAAAACATCAAGGGAATGGCGGGGGCCAGTTGCAGCTCTGGAACGATGCCCCTAACGTCGCGCCAGACACGAACCGATGCGAGGCCCCCATGCGCGACGCTGCCCCCACCACGATCTTCCTGAAAGACTACACTCCGTTTGGTTATCTGCTGGACAGCGTGCACCTGACCTTCGATCTGTCTGCACATGCCACACGGGTCACGTCGCGTATCGCGTTTCGTCCAAACCCCGACGCGACCGATCGCACCTTTTTTCTGCACGGCGAAGATCTGAACCTGATCCGCGCGTCCATCAACGGAACCGAAGTTTCGCCTGATGTCACGGACAAGGGCCTGACCGTCCATGTTCCCGACACCCCGTTCCTCTGGGAAGCCGAAGTTGAGATCGATCCGGGCAACAACACGGCGTTGGAGGGGCTTTATATGTCGAACGGCATGTATTGCACCCAGTGCGAGGCGGAAGGTTTCCGCAAGATCACATATTATCCGGATCGCCCCGATGTCATGTCCACCTTTACCGTGCGTATCAATGGCGACCTGCCGGTTCTTCTGTCGAACGGCAACCCCTCGGGCAAGGGCGAAGGATGGGCCGAATGGACCGACCCGTGGCCCAAGCCTGCCTATCTGTTTGCGCTTGTCGCTGGGGAACTTGTGGCCCATCCCGATCAGTTCACTACCAGATCAGGCCGGGATGTTGAGTTGAACCTGTGGGTGCGACCGGGGGATGAAGGCAAGTGCGCCTTCGGTATGGAGGCGCTGAAGAAGTCCATGAAATGGGACGAAGATGTCTATGGCCGGGAATACGATCTGGACGTCTTCAACATCGTCGCCGTCGATGACTTCAACATGGGCGCGATGGAAAACAAGGGGCTGAACATCTTTAACTCTTCGGCTGTTCTGGCCAGTCCTGAAACCTCGACCGATGCCAATTTCGAACGGATCGAGGCGATCATCGCGCATGAGTATTTCCACAACTGGACAGGCAACCGCATCACCTGCCGCGACTGGTTCCAGCTGTGTCTGAAAGAAGGTCTGACCGTCTTCCGCGATGCACAGTTCACATCCGACATGCGCTCGGGCCCTGTGAAACGCATACACGACGCCATCGACCTGCGCGCGCGGCAATTCCCCGAGGATAACGGCCCGCTCTCGCACCCGGTCCGGCCCGAAAGCTTTCAGGAGATCAACAATTTCTACACGGCCACGGTTTACGAAAAAGGTGCCGAAGTCATCGGCATGTTAAAGCGGCTGGTCGGGGATGAGGCCTATGCAAAGGCGCTGGACCTCTATTTTGACCGCCATGACGGGCAGGCCTGCACGATCGAGGATTGGCTGAAAGTGTTCGAAGACACTACAGGCCGCGACCTGACCCAGTTTAAACGCTGGTACAGCCAGTCGGGCACGCCGCGTTTGACCGTATTTGAAGATTGGGCCGACGGGACCTTTACCCTGACACTGAAACAGCGCACCGATCCCACACCGGGTCAGGCAGAGAAACTGCCGCAGGTGATCCCGGTCGCCGTTGGCCTGCTGGGACCAAACGGGGATGAGGTCCGCACGACCGAAGTGCTGGAACTGACAGAGGCCGAGCAGAGTTTTCAGTTCACGGGGCTTGCGACAAGGCCCACAGCTTCGATCCTGCGCGATTTTTCGGCACCGGTCATCCTGGAACACGATCATTCAAACGCCGAACGCGCGTTTCTGCTGGCGCATGACACAGATCCGTTCAACCGCTGGCAGGCTGGCAGATCGCTGGCGCAGGACACCTTGCTGCGGATGATCTTGGACGAAGCAACCCCGGACGCCGATTACCTTGACGGGCTGCTGGCCGTGCTGCGCGACGACACGCTGGACCCGGCCTATCGCGCCTTGATGCTTGGGCTGCCGACGCAATCCGAACTGGCTGCGGCGTTGCATGAACGCGGCCAGACGCCCGATCCGATGGCAATCTGGTCAGCGGTCGAAACGCTGCGGCAGTCCACGGCGCAGCATGTGCAGGATCTGCTGCCCCGCCTGCACAGCGAGGCGTTGGTTGATGGCCCCTACAGCCCGGATGCCGAGCAATCCGGCAAACGCGCCCTTGGCAGCGCGGCATTGGCGCTGACCTCTCGGCTGGACGGGGGGGCAATGGCGGCCAATGTGTATGCCAACGCGGATAACATGACCCTGCAACTGACAGCCCTGTCCTGCCTGCTGCGCGCCCGCAAGGGCGAAGCCCAGCTGACCGCCTTCTATGACCAATGGCAGCATGATCGGCTGGTCATGGACAAATGGTTTGGCTTGCAGGTGACCATGGCCGCACCCGAGGCGACACCGGAAACGGCAAAGGCATTGACCGGGCATCCCGATTTCAACTGGAAGAACCCGAACCGGTTCCGCGCTGTCATGGGGGCCTTGGCGATGAACCACGCAGGGTTCCACCAGCCGGATGGTGCCGGGTACAGCCTGCTGGCCGATTGGCTGATCCGCCTTGATCCTGTGAACCCGCAAACCACGGCACGGATGTGTTCAGCTTTTCAGACCTGGAAACGGTACGACACCGGGCGTCAGGGCCAGATGCGCACGCAGCTTTCTCGCATTGCAGAAACACCGAACCTGTCGCGCGACACGACGGAAATGGTATCCCGCATCCTCGGCGCATGACACCCTACAGCTTTACCCGCCGCAACCGGAACACACGAACACTGGTCATTCTGGCCAGTGTCTACGCGACCCTGCTGGCGCTGGTCATCCTGTTCGACGCGGCTTGGTGGGTTGTCGGCCTGCTGTCTCTTGCCACTCTCCCCGCAATCTGGGACGTGATCCAGAATACCAGCGCTGGCGTGCATCTGGACCGGGATGCGGTGCACTGGTTCACGGGCAATCGTAAGGGAGATATCCCGATGCGGGATATCGACCATTTCCGATTTGACACCCGGTGGGACTTTTCCGTTCGCGTATCCATCGTCCTGAAATCCGGGAAACGAATCCGGCTGCCAGATGAGTCTCTGCCGCCGCATCGGGATCTGGAAACCATTCTGAAACAGGCAGGTTTTCGCGTAAACCGTCATCATTTCACTGTTTTCTGAAACACTGCGTGATCTACGGGCTCATTGGACACAAAAAACAAAGTTTATTAAGCAAATTACTTGAATTGAACCCAAGACCTCGCCAGAATTCGGACTCAGTTAAGTGTTTTTACAGTTTTGAGTTTTACCATGTTTCGGTCGATAAGGGCGCTGTTTGCCCAGCCTTCATCCAATCCCACGGACGCCTCAGAAGATCTGTGCGCAACGAAATCTGCGCTGGCCGCTGCCCTGCCTGAACATGGGCAGCTCAACATTCCTGTTGCAACGTCGAATTGCGACAATCTGATTGGACATTCTACAATCGAACATGGGCGCTATCTGGCCAGACAGGATCGCTGGACCGAGTTGTCCGACGAAATGCGTGCAGCGGATCAGGATCGTGCTGCCGTGTCGGATGGTATGCCGATTGCCGATCTTTTGGCGTTCGGGGCCCGATCTGACGTGGTTCTGGCTGCGGAACATGCGCTGTCGGACGGCAAGGCCATATCTGACTACGATTTGCTGGGTGGTATTTCGGAACTGGAAGGCGAGTTGTCAGACAATCCCGGCGATCCGATGATCGCTGCTGTTGTGGCGCTGGCCCATATCGATCTGGCCTGGGCCTGGCGCGGGAACGCCACGGACACGGCCTTGCCGCCCTTGCACCGCTCGCGATGCGCCGCTCATTTCGACCGGGCCGCTGCGATCCTTCCCAAATGCAAGGCGGATGCACCGGACAGCCCTCTGATTGCGGCCGCCGGTTGTGCCCTGTTGGCCGGGCAGCGCAAGTCAAACGCCCGCGTTGCCGATGAGTACGAGCGCCTGATCATACTGGACCCGCGCAATCAGCGTCACATGCGCGCGATGGGCAGCCATCTTTTGCCCCGGTGGTTCGGCAGCTACGCAGAACTTGAATTGCAGGCCTTGCGCAATGCCGTCCGGACACAGGATATCTGGGGCGCTGGTGGATATACGTGGGTGCAATTCGATGCCATCGCTTTGGACGAAGAGGCCTGCGCACAGGTCGATGTCGAGTATTTCCTTGAAGGATTGCGCGATATCGTAGGTCTGCGCCCTGACCAGCAGATGATCAATATGTTGTCGGCCTATTGTGCAATCACCATTCAGAATGGTCACGGGCTGAACGAAAAGGCAGACAATGTCCGCGCTCAGATGCGCGACACCGCAAACTGGCTGATCCGCGATCACCTGACCGAGCTTCACCCCCTGATCTGGGCCCATGCCGCCAACGGGTTCAACAACTCGGTCCGCATCAACTCGCCCGAGCGGTTTGCTGCGCGCGGTCAGCGCGACGCGCTGCGCGCTATCTCGGATTTGTTCCGGGATGAACTGCGCAGCGGCAAGGATGTAACCTTTACATCGTCCGGTCTGCAGTTTTCCAAGAACTGAACGCGTCAGGATTCCCCCTTGCCCCTAGGCCCTGCCGGGCCTAATACGCAGGCTTAGACTTCTGCGGAAATGAGGCGCGCCATGCTCGACCTGACATACGATATGCCCAAACCCAAAACCATTGCCGGGGCCAAGCACGATTGGGAACTGGTAATCGGGATGGAGGTGCATGCGCAAGTCTCATCCAATGCCAAGCTGTTCTCGGGCGCGTCCACAAAATTCGGGGCCGAGCCGAACTCGAACGTGGCTTTCGTGGATGCGGCGATGCCGGGAATGCTGCCGGTGATCAACGAGTTCTGCGTGGAACAGGCAGTGCGCACCGGGCTGGGCCTGAAGGCGGATATCAATCTGAAATCGGCCTTTGACCGCAAGAACTATTTCTATCCTGACCTGCCGCAAGGTTACCAGATTTCCCAGCTTTATCATCCGATTGTGGGCGAAGGCGAGGTTCTGGTCGAGATGGGTGACGGCACTGCGCGCATGGTTCGCATTGAACGCATCCACATGGAGCAGGACGCCGGCAAATCGATCCACGACATGGACCCGCATATGTCCTTTGTCGACCTGAACCGGACCGGTGTTTGCCTGATGGAGATCGTCAGCCGCCCTGATATTCGCGGGCCGGAAGAGGCCGCTGCATACATTGCCAAGCTGCGCCAGATCATGCGCTATCTGGGCACCTGTGACGGCAACATGCAGAACGGCAACCTGCGGGCGGATGTCAACGTCTCGATCTGTTTGCCGGGCGCGTATGAGAAGTATGAGGAAACACAGGACTTTTCGCATCTAGGCACCCGTTGCGAGATCAAGAACATGAACTCGATGCGGTTCATCCAGCAGGCCATTGAGGTCGAAGCCCGCCGCCAGATCGCTATTGTCGAAGCCGGTGGCAAGGTCGAGCAGGAAACCCGCCTGTATGATCCGGACAAGGGCGAAACCCGGTCGATGCGGTCCAAGGAAGAAGCGCATGATTACCGCTATTTCCCCGATCCCGACCTGCTGCCGCTGGAGATCGAGCAGGCATGGGTGGACGATATCGCCGCCCATCTTCCAGAGCTGCCTGACGACAAAAAAGCGCGCTTTATCAGTGAGTTCGGCCTGACCGACTATGACGCCTCGGTACTGACTGCCGAAGTTGAATCGGCGGCCTATTTCGAAGAAGTCGCGCAGGGCCGCAATGGCAAACTGGCCGCGAACTGGGTGATCAACGAGCTGTTCGGACGTCTGAAAAAAGAAGACCACGACATCACGGATTCGCCGGTTTCTCCGGCGCAGCTGGGTGGGATTATCGACCTGATTTCCTCTGATGCCATCTCGGGCAAGATCGCCAAGGACTTGTTTGAAATCGTCTATACCGAAGGCGGTGACCCGGCGCAGATCGTCGAGGATCGCGGGATGAAACAAGTCACCGACACCGGCGCAATCGAGGCTGCACTGGACGAGATCATCGCGGCCAATCCGGCCCAGGTCGAAAAGGCCAAGGTAAACCCGAAACTGGCGGGGTGGTTCGTGGGTCAGGTGATGAAAGCGACCGGCGGCAAGGCCAACCCGAAGGCCGTTAACGATTTGGTCAGCAAGAAGCTGAGTTCCTGAACCTTACATTTTGTACAAGCCTGCCAGTGGCAATTGTCAGGTTTGTACAATCAGATTTCCACGATTTCTTAAGAAATGGGGTCAGCTCATCGGCTTGACTTCGCCCGTGATTGCACCCTTTCTTCCGCCCCAGAGAGGTGAGGTATCATGCAGAACAGATTTGATCAGGAACTCGAAGATCGGCTGGTGCGTTACGCGGCGATCGACAGTCAGAGCGACGAGACCTCGGCGACCACGCCGAGCACACAGATACAGTTCGACATGCTGAACCTGCTGAAGCAGGAACTGACCGAGATCGGCGCCAGCGATGTGACGCTGACAGGTGACAGCGTGGTCGTCGCGACCATCCCCGGCACCGCACCCGGCCCGACGGTAGGCTTTCTTGCGCATGTGGATACGGCCCCCCAGTTCAATGCAACGGGCGTCAAGCCGCGGGTGATCAAGGGGTATAACGGTGGCGACATTTCCTTTCCGGACGACCCGGATCTGGTGCTGTCTCCGGACGAGAACCCCTATCTGGCCGAAAAGATCGGACATGATCTGATCACGGCATCGGGCACCACCCTGCTGGGCGCGGATGACAAGGCCGGGGTGTCGATCCTAATGACTATGGCCCGGCATCTGATCGAAAACCCGGATATCCCGCACGGGCCTATCCGCATTGCCTTTACCCCGGATGAAGAAATCGGGCGCGGCGTTACCGAACAGCTGCCCAAGGATCTGGGGGCGGATTTCGCATATACTCTGGACGGTGCCGAAGTGGGCGAGATCGAATATGAAAGCTTCTCGGCCGACCGCGCCGTGATCCGGATCGAGGGGGTATCGATCCACCCCGGACTGGCCAAGGACAAGATGGTGAACGCGACCCATCTGGCGGCAAAGATCGTGCAGACCTTGCCGCAGGCCACCATGACACCCGAAACAACCGATGGCCGCGACGGGTTCATCCATGTCACCGACATGAGCGGCGGGTCGTCCGAGATGGAAATCAAGCTGATCCTGCGCGATTTCGAGATGGAGGGCCTTGAGGCGCAACGTGACATCGTACGGCAGGTCTGTGCCGCCGTGCAGGCCACGGAACCGCGCGCGACCATCACCTGCGACATCAGCCACCAATACCGGAACATGCGCTATTGGCTGGAAAACGACATGACGCCTGTTGAACTGGCGCGCGACGCCTGCCGCGAGCTGGGGATCAAGCCGCTGTCGGTGCCGATCCGCGGCGGCACCGACGGGTCGCGCCTGACCGAGTTCGGCACCCCCTGCCCCAACCTGTTCACCGGAATGCAGTGCATTCACGGGCCGCTTGAGTGGATATCGGTGCAGGACATGGCGGTGGCGACCGAGCTGTGCCTGTCGGTTGTGACCAAGGCGGCACAGGCTGGCGGCAATAATCAGGGCTGAAAACCGCCGGTCGGGCGGCGGCCCTTTCACCCGGGGGTCAGCGTGGTAAGTTGGCGTGAACAGGTATTTAGGAACACTTGATGCAGCTTTTTGAATACAAGGTCGTCCCCGCGCCGCAAAAGGGCGTGAAAGCCAAGGGCGTGAAAACGGCCGAGGGCCGCTTTGCGGTCTCGGTCGAACAGGTTCTGAACCAGATGGCGCAGGACGGCTGGGAATACCAGCGCGCCGAGCTGCTGCCCAGTGAGGAACGCTTGGGCCTGACCGGATCGACCACAAACTGGCGCAATGTGCTGGTGTTCCGGCGGGCCGTGGCCGAGGAAGTCGATGTGTCGGTGATCGGAGACGTACCCGAGTTTGACAACACCCCGTTGGCCCAACCGATCCCCGGCCCCGGTATGGTGGCCGCGCCGAAACCAATCTCGGAAGAAGCGCATGAGCCGCCTTTGTCGTTGAAAAGCCGGGACCAGGTTGGCCAGGACACTGACACCGAGGGCGACAAGAAAGACGCCTGAGACGGATCAGGGTTTGACGTGCGGTTACACCTGCAACACGGTGTGGACCGCAGGTTGAGCAGCCCGCCCGCGGGCGGGCTTGGCGCTGCGGGTGCGATATGTGCTTATCAACCCAGCGAAATCTGTGGCATGTTAACCGGACAACCGGGAGGGACTTTGAAATGGGTATTCGGCAGACGCAGGGGCGGGCACGCCTGTATGACAGCATCCTTGACACAGTCGGCGACACGCCCTGTATCCGGGTCAACCGGATCGCGCCGGAGCATGTGACCGTTTATGTCAAGTTCGAAGCGTTCAACCCGGCGGGGTCGGTCAAGGACAGGCTGGCGCTGAATATCATCGAGGCGGCAGAACGGGATGGGCGGCTGAAACCCGGTCAGACGGTTGTCGAGGCGACGTCCGGCAATACCGGGATCGGGCTTGCCATGGTCTGTGCGGCCAAGGGATATCCGCTGGTTGTGACGATGGCCGAAAGCTTTTCGGTCGAGCGGCGCAAGCTGATGCGCTTTCTGGGCGCGAAGGTTGTTCTGACCCCCAAGGCGCAGAAGGGGTTCGGCATGTATACCAAGGCCAAGGAACTGGCCGAGGAAAACGGATGGTTTCTGGCCAGCCAGTTCGAGACCGCAGCCAATGCCGATATTCACGAGAACACGACCGCGCGGGAAATCCTTGCGGATTTCGAAGGCAAGCAGCTGGATTACTGGGTGACGGGTTATGGCACCGGCGGCACGGTCGCCGGGGTGTCACGGGTGTTGCGCAAAGAGCGGCCCGATACGAAAATCATCCTGACCGAACCGGCAAATGCCGCCATCGTGTCGTCAGGCTATGTGAATACGCGCAACGACGATCACCAGCCCACCGAAAGCCACCCCAATTTCGAGCCGCACCCGATTCAGGGTTGGACACCGGATTTCATTCCATGGGTCCTTCAGGAAGCCATCGACAATTCCTATTACGACCAACTGGTCCCTATTCCAGGGCCGCAAGGGATTGAGTGGTCGCGCCGCCTTGCCTCGGAAGAGGGGATATTCACCGGGATCTCGGGCGGGTCGACCTTTGCGGTGGCGATGAAACTGGCCGAAACCGCAGCGCCGGGATCGGTCATGCTGGTGATGCTGCCGGATACGGGCGAGCGTTACCTGTCGACGCCTCTGTTCGAGGGGATCGAAGACGTCATGACGGATGAGGAATATGCGATCTCGGCCTCGACCCCATCCGCGCAGATGAGCGCAGAATAGGGCGCAGCGTCAGGTTCCGATATCCAGCGCCAGCGCGTGGATGCGGGGCACGATGTCGCCCAGCGCCTTGTGCACGGCCCGGTGGCGGGCGACGCGGGATTGACCCGCAAACGCGGCGGCGCGGATGCGGACGTTGAAATGGCTTTCGCCGCCTTCCCTGTGGCCTGCATGGCCGCGATGGCTTTCGCTGTCGTCGATCACGTCAAGTTCATGCGGGTCAAAGGCGGCTTGCAGGCGGGTTCGGATTTCGTCGGTCACGCTCATTTTTTTGCTCAGCGGCAAAATTTTTGCCGCCCCCCTCTTCTACTTTCGGCTGCTTAGACTAAACTGCTGCCTCCGAGTCGAAAAGATGCGTTCGTGAGGATAGAGCATGGCGAAATCAGACCCCTTCGGATTCGATATGTCCGTTTCCAGCGCCAAGAAAAAGAACCCGCGTGGGCGCCGGGGCATGTCGGGCGCGTCCGAGACCTCGGTCCGGATCTGCGATCACGACGGGTGTGACGAGCCGGGCAAGTTCCGCGCCCCCAAGGCACCGGATGTGCTGGATGACTATTTCTGGTTCTGCCAGCAGCACGTGCGCGAGTATAACCAGAAGTGGAATTTCTTCGACGGCACCACCGAGGCCGAGCTGAACGCGCAACGCTCGAAGGACAAGGTTTGGGAACGTGAGACCAAGCCGATGGGAGACCCGGAGGCGCGCGCCTGGGCCCGTCTGGGCATTGAGGACCCGCATCAGGTTCTGGGCGCCAACAGCACGCAGAACAAGGGGCGCACCTCGGGTGGTGGCGGACGTCGCCTGCCCCCCACTGAACGCCGTGCAATCGAGATTCTGGAAGCCCATGACAGCTGGTCCAAAACCGAAGTGCGCAAGGCGTACAAGAAGCTGATCAAGGTGCTGCATCCGGACATGAACGGCGGCGACCGGTCGCAGGAAGAGCAGTTGCAAGAGGTCGTCTGGGCCTGGGACCAGATCAAGGACAGCCGGAATTTCAAGTAGGGCCGCCGTCAGTCGCCAGCTGTTTACACAGTTTGAACGGATTGTGAGGATGCTGTCTGGAAACCTGTTTCAATTCCCGCAATAGTAGTGGGAATTGAAACAGTGCTTTTCCCGGAGCAACCGCTGTGCGTATGCCTTTCTTTTTGCTGCTTGCCTCACTTTGCGGGCTGGTCGTGGCGCAGTTCTATCCAACCGAGATGGACTGGCTGTTCCTTTTGGCCCTGCTTTGTGTGTTCGCCAGTACGATCCTTCTGATCCGGGCCTGGTTCGGCTGGCGCAGGGCCAACACATGGATCATCGTGGACGGGTCGAACGTGATGCACTGGAAAGACGGCGCACCGGATCTGGCAACGTTGCGGCAGGTTCTGGCCAGCCTGAAGCAAGCCGGGTTTAAACCGGGCGTCGTGTTCGATGCGAATGTCGGGTACAAGGTCGAAGGGGAATACATGAACGACCGGGCGCTGAGCCGCGCCCTGGGCTTGCGGGCCAAGCGAGTCATGGTGGCGCCCAAAGGCACGCCGGCAGATCCCCTGATCTTGCAGGCGGCGCGGGACAGCAAGGCGCGTATCGTGACAAATGACAGGTTCCGGGACTGGGAAGACGAGTTCCCGGATGTGTTGAAAACGGATCGTCTTGTGAAAGGTGGTTTTCGCAAGGATGAGCTTTGGTTTTCGCTTTGACCACGCGACCACAGCTTTACGCAACGATCCGGGTTTCGTAGCGTTCAGGGATGGCACTGACGGGGCCCTGCCCCGGCAGAACAGTTTTGGATGCAAGGACCGTGGCACGCAAAGAGCAGAACCCGCCAAAAGCCAAGATCCCGCCGGATCATCCGTTTTCAGACATCATCAGCGATGCGTACAGGGTTTTTGCCTATCCGAAGCCGAGCAGCATCGAAGTTTGCGAAGGCTGCTGCATGGACGCCGACATTGAGGCGGATTTCTTCACGCCGCCCATTGCCGAGCTGCCCCTGCATTACGTTCAGGACTGGTTCTTTGCCGCTTGTGATCCTGCGGGGATAGCCCGCAACACATGGGGATACCTGCTGCCCCGGATCCTTGAGATTCTGGCCGTGGACGAAGACCCCGCCAGCGTTGGGCTGGAGGTGAGCCTGAACCGGTATGAAACCGGCAACCCGAAGAACTGGTCGCCCGAGGAATGGCAGGTTCTAGACCGGTTCCAGCGCGCATATCTGAAACGCGAGATGGCACGGGAACGCGGCTGCCTGGACGATACGCTTTGCATGTTTGCCCTGGCAGGATGGCCGCTGGAGTCGCTGTTCGAACAGGTCGCCGCAAGCCCGGATACCGAATTGGTGCTGCGTCTGTGGCGCGATTGGTGCGCATATTGCGTTCCGGGGCGGGACTCGATCTGGATTACCGCATTCTGGAACAGCCCCGGCAATACGCGGGCCTTTGAGTTTTACACCTCGGAAGCGATGCACGACAGGATGACCCGCATCGCGTTCGCCGAGGACACTCCGGAGGATATCGCGGAAAAGGCACTTTCCGTGGCCAGTGTTATCGAGACCCATGCCGATTGGGCAATGGGTGGGTTGTCGACCTAAGGTCTGAGCCATGCGCGAATGATGTTGGGTTGATGTCCCGGAGGATGAAGGCGTCAAACCTTGTTCGGTTGATCCCCGATTGGCAACTACTGCACTAATGCTGTTAACAGCGCGGCGTGATCCGGGTGCGCACCAACAATGGCGCCACGATTTCCGCAACGTGGGCCTAACCTGCGAACATGCCTCGCAACGCGCGTGCCTCGCGCCCGGTCAGGCAGCTTAGGCGCGTTTGGGGGTGTGGTCCTGCGTCTGAACGCAACACCGGAAAGAGCGCGCGCAGTTCATCGACATCGTCGCGATGCAGTGATTTCAGCGCCATGTCACCCGGAAACAGGCTTTCGCTTTGCAGACCGTGCGATGTGAGGATCACATGTTCGGCGCAGGCGATGTGATAATATGTCACCGCCTCGCCCGTGGTCACTTGCCGGATGGTATCATCGTTGACCAGATGAATGGCCGCGCAGAACACGCTTGGTGCGCCAAAATAAAGCTCGGCCCGCCAGCCCCCCAGCACAACCCGGTGTTGCGGAGAGAGGTAAAGATCCCTGTCCGGCAGGCCCTTGCCCAACGCATCGCGCCGGATGCAGACCGGGTTGAATTGGGGCCAGACGCGCAGGATTTGCGCGCTGAGTGTTCGTTTGCCGATCCATTCGATGGGCAGCGGGGTCCCGCCGGCTACGCAAACCCGGTCGCCCACGGTCAGATCTTCGACCGGGCGCGGGCCGCGATCCGTTTCGATCAGGGTGCCCGAAACAAAACAGGGCGGATCGGTCGGGTTCAGATCACTCGGGGTGATTTTCCAGTTGCCAGTGGTCATCGGACCGGTTGGGTTATTGGCATCCCAGGCGTAGATTTGCCCGCCGACCTGAATGAATTCTCCGGTTTCCCCGGTTCCGCGGTAGTTTCCTTGCCCCAGATAGGTGTAAGGCTGGAAAGTCGCGCCCCCGTCAAACGACACCATCGATCCGCTGATGATCGCGGATTGTGTCGTGTTCTGGACGATGAGATCGTTCTGGCCCGTTGTCTTGGCCGTATGGAGAAGAACGCTAAATGCCACCTGGCGTCACCAAGGCCATGTTGGCAGATATCGACGCCTGCTGATCACTCGACCCAGAGCAACATTGCAGACGGAGCCGCACCCGGCATTCCCGTTTCACCAACACCCGATCACTTATAAAACGCCCCATAAGACCATTTTATATGTCTGATAAGGTCACTTTCCACAACATATAGTTTGCCGAATGCCCACCTGCATGCAGCATTTCGGACACATGGTTCGGCATCTGCATCCGATCAGGCCGCGCTGTCATTGAGGAACGCAGCGTGATCTGTGCCTTGTACCCGTCGCAGTTGAGGATCACCCGCGCGTCAATAGGGCCAGTTTGAAAGAAAAACCTGCTCACCTTTCCGAGCGGGCGGCTTTCCCTTGCCCTTGCCCGCAATATGTTGCACCACACACGGGTTCAAACCCGGCAATACGGGCCAAAGGATAAGGACAAGGCGAATGGCTGACGGATCGATCGATGTAAACGCAAAACCCACCGAAGATATCTCGGTCCGTGACGTATTTGGCATTGAGACGGATATGAAGGTCAAAGGGTTTGCCGAAGCCACTGACCGTGTGCCCGTCATCGACCCGACCTACAAGTTTGACCCCGAGACGACATTGGCGATCCTGGCGGGCTTTGCCCATAATCGCCGGGTGATGATTCAGGGCTATCACGGCACCGGCAAATCGACCCATATCGAGCAGGTCGCCGCCCGCCTGAACTGGCCCGCCGTGCGCGTGAACCTGGACAGCCACATCAGCCGGATCGACCTGATCGGCAAGGACGCGATCAAACTGCGCGACGGCAAGCAGGTGACCGAATTCCACGAGGGCATTCTGCCCTGGGCCCTGCGCAACCCCGTCGCCATCGTGTTCGACGAATATGACGCGGGCCGTGCCGACGTGATGTTCGTGATCCAGCGGGTGCTGGAACATGATGGCAAGCTGACCCTGCTGGACCAGAATGAGATCATCACGCCGAACCCGTGTTTCCGCCTGTTTGCCACCGCAAACACCGTGGGTCTGGGCGATACCACGGGTCTGTATCACGGCACCCAGCAGATCAACCAGGCGCAGATGGACCGCTGGTCGCTGGTCTCAACCCTGAACTATCTGAGCCATGACGCTGAGACGATGATCGTGCTGTCGAAGGCGCCGCATTACAACACTGCCGAGGGGCGCAAGACCGTCAGCCAGATGGTCACCGTGGCCGACCTGACCCGGACCGCCTTCATGAATGGCGATCTGTCGACGGTTATGAGCCCGCGAACCGTGATCAACTGGGCGCAGAATGCCGAGATCTTCCGCAACGTGGGCTATGCTTTCCGCCTGTCGTTCCTGAACAAATGCGACGAGTTGGAACGTCAGACCGTGGCCGAGTTCTATCAGCGCTGCTTTGACGAGGAACTGCCGGAGAGCGCCGCGAGCGCGAGCTTGGGCTAATTGGTGATACGACTAACGATAGGTGCAGCGTTAATTTCGTTGCCCACTCTGGCGCACGCCGAACTATCTTCAAGCGTTTTTCCGACCGGTGCTTCAGAAATCGAGAAGATCAAACACTGTGTGGCTGTGAACTATGCCAACGCACTAGCTGGACTAGTTGGTTCGGAGATAGCCAACTTGTCCTCCAAGCCACGCGAAATCTACTTTGGCGACACAGTTCAGACCAACCTACCCGCCGACTGGATACTTGAGGCCATAGGAGGAATGTCGGTTTTAGCAGATGCGCAAAAAGTAGCACTCGGCTGGGAAAAAAACTGGCGAAGCCAAGGCGAAACCTACTGGGCACCAATCAAACTTAACGATGGCGAACCTTACAATGTTCACGAAGGCAGACTTCTCGCTGCCCACACAATTGCATGTGCGGAATTCACGCACGCTATCACTATTAAGTATGGTCGCGATTTCTACTCGAAAAACACCCAGGAAGTTTCGCTACCTGAGTATCTCCCAACTGGTGAGTGATTAGCTGGGACTATAAGTTAAATGGGGCAAGTGCATCTGATTGCATAAGAACCTGCTGTACAGGTGTGCTGGTTCGATGGGAAAAGGGGGTTGGCCCTATGGTCAAGGCCCCTGAATAGCACTAGGTTGCCGGGACAGAACAAGACCGGACCTGCCTGATGAGCAAACCCAACGACAACCCCGCTGATCCGTTCAAGAAAGCGCTGGCCGAGGCCACCAAGGTCATGGCTGATGACCCTGAGCTGTCGGTAACTTATACCGTCGATCCATCGGGCCTGTCGGGTGAGTCGATGCGGCTGCCGCAGGTGTCTCGGCGTATGACGCGGGAAGAGGTTCTGCTGGCGCGCGGCACGGCGGATGCGCTGGCCTTGCAGCGCCGGTATCATGATGACGCAACCCATGCGCGCTATGCGCCTCCGGGGGATATGGCGCGGGACTTGTACGAGGCGATGGAAACGGCGCGTTGCGAGGCGATGGGCGCGCGGGACATGCCCGGCACTGCCAGCAATATCGACGTCAAGATCGGGCATGAGGCGATCCGGCGAGGCTATGACCAGTGCAAGCAGCCTGCCGATGCGCCCTTGTCGGTGGCGGCGGGATATCTGATCCGGCATCTGGCCACCGGGCGCGATCTGCCGCCTGCGGCCGAGAACATCATGAACCTGTGGCGCGGGTTCATCGAGGAACAGGCCGGTGGCGTGTTGGAGAACCTTGATGACGTGCTGTCGGATCAGGCGGAGTTTGCCAAATTCGCGCGCCAGATGATCAAGGATCTGGGCTATGGCGACCAGCTGGGTGATGACCCCGACGAGTTGGACGACGAGCAGGAGGATCAGGCCGAGGACGACGCCGAGGAACAACCCGATCCCGACAGCACCGGTCAGGATGATCAGGACGAGCAGGACGCGGATGCGACACCTGAGCAGACGCAGGAAGAGCAGCAGGATCAATCTCAGGCGCAGGTCTCGATGGATGAGATGGCCGAGGATGAGCTGGGTGACGAGGCCGAGATGCCTGATGGCGAAGCGCCGCTGGAGCCGCCTGCCCCGCCGCCCGCATCCGAGGCCGACCCGGATTACAAGGTCTATCTGAGCACGCATGATGAAGAGATTGCCGCTGAGGATTTGGCGGAACCGGCCGAGCTGGAACGTCTGCGGGCCTATTTGGATCAGCAGCTTGAACCGCTGAAAGGCGCGGTGAGCCGTTTGGCCAACAAGCTGCAACGTCGGTTGCAGGCGCAGCAGAACCGCAGCTGGGAGTTCGACCGCGAGGAAGGCATTCTGGACGCGGGCCGATTGGCACGAGTGGTCGCGAACCCCACCACTCCGCTGAGTTTCAAGGTCGAAAAAGACACCGAGTTCCGCGACACGGTGGTGACGCTGCTGCTGGACAATTCAGGGTCGATGCGGGGTCGTCCGATTTCGATCGCCGCCATCTGTGCCGATGTTCTGGCCCGGACGCTGGAGCGCTGCAATGTGAAGGTCGAGATTCTGGGCTTTACCACGCGGGCGTGGAAAGGCGGACAGGCGCGCGAGGCATGGCTGAACGATGGCCGCCCGCAGCAACCCGGCCGCCTGAACGACCTGCGCCATATCATCTATAAGGGCGCCGATGCCCCATGGCGGCGGGCGCGGCCCAATCTGGGTCTGATGATGAAAGAGGGCCTGCTGAAGGAAAACATCGACGGTGAGGCGCTGGAATGGGCGCATCGCCGGATGATCGCGCGGCGCGAGCAGCGCAAGATTCTGATGGTGATTTCGGATGGAGCTCCGGTTGATGATTCAACGCTGAGCGTGAACCCCGCCAACTATCTGGAGAAGCACCTGCGCGATGTGATTGCCATGGTGGAAAAGCGCAAGATGGTCGAGCTGCTGGCGATTGGCATCGGTCATGATGTGACCCGGTATTACGACCGTGCGGTGACGATCACCGATGTGGAACAGCTGGCTGGTGCGATGACGGAACAACTGGCGGCCCTGTTCGACAGTGATCCGCGCGCGCGGGCGCGGGTGATGGGGATGAAGAAGGTCAGCTAGGCTGGCCTTGCCTCCGGCGGGAGTATTTCCCAAAAGATGAAAAGGCGGCGATTTCGACCGCCCGGCTGAGGGAGGTGTAGTATGTTCCAGTCCTTTGAGGTGACCGCGCGGCCCGAGCAGGGGCCGCCGCGTCTGGCTGCGTTGCGCGCGGAGCTGGCGCGCGAAGGGTTGGACGGGTTTCTGATCCCGCGCGCGGATGCGCATCAGGGCGAGTATGTGGCCCCGCGGGATGAGCGTCTGGCCTGGTTGACCGGGTTTACGGGATCGGCCGGGTTCTGTGCTGCGCTGACCGACATGGCTGGTGTGTTCATCGACGGGCGGTATCGCACGCAGGTCAAGGCGCAGGTCGCGGATGTGTTCACGCCGGTGCCGTGGCCTGACGTGAGCCTGAGTACATGGCTGAAAGCGCAGTTGCCCGGTTGTGGTAAGGTGGGCTTTGATCCGTGGTTGCACGCGGCGGGGCAAATCTCGTCCACGCTTGGCGAGCTTGAGGGCACAGGTATCGAACTGGTGCGCTGCGGCAATCTGGTGGACCGCATTTGGGCGGATCAGCCTGAACCGCCGATGCAAGCGGTCAAGGCGCATCCGATCGAGTTTGCGGGCGAAACCGCTGACAGCAAGATTACCCGACTGGCCGCAGACCTGCGGCAGGCCGGGCGAAAGGCCGCAGTGATCACGTTGCCGGATTCGATCATGTGGCTGCTGAACATTCGGGGGTCGGATATCGCTTACAACCCCGTGGCCCACGGGTTTGCGACCCTGCATGACGACGGCCGGGTCGATCTGTTCATGGCAGCGGCAAAACTGTTGGAGGTGCAGGATCATCTGGACCCGAAGGTGACGGTGCACAACCCTGCGGAGTTTCTGGACGCGGTGGCAGCGCTGGACGGTGCGGTACAGGTGGACCTGAGCACGGTGCCGCAGATCGTGGCGGACGCGTTGGGCGATGCCATGGTGGATGGCGGCGACCCCTGTGCCCTGCCCAAGGCCTGCAAGAACCCGGCCGAAATCGCGGGCAGCGCCGAGGCGCATTTGCGCGATGCGGTGGCGGTGGTCGAGACCCTGTGCTGGCTGGACGCACAGCCCCCCGGCAGCCTGTCCGAGACGCAGGTGGTCACGCGGCTGGAAGAAAACCGCCGCAGGGACAATGTGTTGCAGGATATCTCGTTCGATACCATTGCCGGGACGGGTCCGAACGGCGCGATCATGCATTACCGCGTGACGGACGAGACCGACAGCCGGTTGCAGGACGGTCATCTGCTGGTGCTGGACAGTGGCGGACAATATCTGGATGGCACCACCGATATCACGCGGACGCTTGCCATCGGCTCTGTCGGGGCGGAGGAAAAGACCTGCTTCACCCGCGTGCTGAAGGGCATGATTGCCATGTCGATGCTGCGCTGGCCCGCAGGGCTGGCCGGGCGCGATATCGAATGCGTGGCCCGCACGCCGCTATGGGCGGCGGGGCAGGATTTCAACCATGGTGTCGGACACGGCGTCGGGGCCTATCTGAGCGTGCATGAGGGGCCTCAGCGCCTGTCGAAGGTCAGCCATGTCCCCTTGCTACCCGGCATGATCCTGTCGAATGAGCCGGGATATTACCGCGAAGGGGCCTTTGGCATCCGCATCGAAAACCTTGTGGTTGTGGAAGAAGCCCCGGCCCTGCCCGGTGGCGATGCGGAACGCGCGATGCTGTGCTGGCGCACCCTGACATTTGTGCCAATTGACCGCAGGCTGATCATGGTTGATATGTTGACGCCTGACGAACGCCGCTGGCTGAACGCCTATCATCGCGACGTCGCGGAAAAAATCCGCCCAAGGCTGGGACATGACGCGCAACTGTGGTTGGATGCCGCAACTGCGCCGATCTGACACCCGCCTGTTACATAGAACGGGCAGAGGAGAGGCCCCAATACGTCGACGGAAGGAATAGAAATGACTGAGATCACGATCCAAAAAGCGCCGGGCAAATGGACTGTCCGTTCGGGCGGCGCGATTCTGGGCGAAACGAGCAACGCGCTGGAACTGCACGAAGGCGACAAAGCTCCGGTGATTTACTTTCCGCGCGGCGATGTTGCCATGGCATTTCTGGACCAGACCGACAAGGTGACGCATTGCGCCCGCATGGGGGATGCGACGCATTTTTCCATCGTCAACAAATCCTCGGTGACCGAAAATGCGGTCTGGAGTTATGAAGACCCGGTTTCCGCCGTGGCCGAGATCAAGGGATACCTGGCGTTTTATCCGGTGGACTCGGTGAAGGTGGAACAGATTTAAGGGCACCGGACAGGGTTTCAACGGAGGCTTCGGGAGCGCTTGTCCCGGTCGCGGGAGCCTTATGAATGTTCCTCGGCAGCGGTGGCTGCGAGGGCCCGGTTGTACGCCTTGAGCGCGTCGACATGGTAGAGCGCGCCGACGGGTGTCTCGGACCCGTCCTGTTCCAGAACGATAACCGGAATGCAGGGTATGTCGTCACGGTCGAAATAGGGCATCGCGGCCTCGAGCGTGGCGCTGGCCTGAACGCACAGGCCCTGTTCGATCAGGGCGTGCGCCTCGTCCGCAGTGATTGAGCGGTCATCCCCGATAGGGCGCATCACCGCCCCGGCGCGCAGCATCGCCAGCAGATAAGCCTGCGGCCCGGCGGCCAGGTGGACATCGCGGCGTTCCAGCTGGGTCAGGAAGAACGACCGGTCCACAAGGCGCGACGCCAATGCGGTGGATATGGATACAGTCACCATCACGGCAAGGCCGATCTGCCAGTCTCCGGTCAGTTCAAAGACGATCAGAGTGGTCGAGATCGGGGCGCCCAGCACCGCAGCAGCCACGGCGCCCATTCCGGCAAAGGCGTAAAGCGTATGCGTGCCGGACACATCCGGCAGCAGCCCAGTGGCGATCAGTCCGAACGCCAGCCCGGTCAGCGCGCCGATCATCAGGGACGGTGAAAACACCCCGCCCCCCATGCGCCCGCCCATGGTGATCGCCACAGCCACTGTCTTGGTCACCGCAAACAGGATCGCGGTAGTCAGCACCAGATCACCGGTCAGGGCGCGGATCGTGGTCTGATAGCCGACACCGATGATATGCGGGAACCAGATCGCCATCAGCCCCAGCATCCCGCCGGACACGGCCGGGCGCAGCCAGCCCGGAATGGACAGGCGGTTCTGGATATGGCTGCCGATATCTTCAGCAAAGAAGATCGATCGCATCAGCAGCAGCGCGACAAAGCCGCAGATCAGGCCGAGGATCAGGAAGGCGGGAAGTTCGACATAGAATTGCAGCGATCCGGGCGTTTCCAGCGTGAACTCGGTAACGTCGCCATATTCCAACCGGTTGATCACCGTTCCGGCGACCGAGGCGATGACGATCGGGGCAAAGGCATGCACGGCGAAGTGGCGCAGCACGACCTCGAGCGCGAACAGGGCCCCGGCGATGGGGGCGTTGAAGCTGGCTGATACGGCGGCGGCGACAGCACAGCCCAGCAGGTCGCGGCCCGTAATCCCGTCGGCATGGATGCGGTTGCTGACCCAGGTGGAAATCACCCCGGCCATATGCACCACGGGGCCTTCGCGGCCCGTTGACCCACCCGAACTGAGCGTGATCAGCGAGGCAAAGAACGAGGCAATTCCGGCCTTGACCTCGACCCGCCCGTCGGTGATGGCGGATCCTTCGATCACATCAGCGACAGACCTGACGCGCCCGTCACTGGTGAACCGGTTCAGGATCACGCCCACGACCAGCCCACCGATGATCGGGATGATCAGGATCATGAACCACGGCAGTTTCTCGGCATGGCTGTGCAGCAGCAGAACGTCGTCGGTGTCATAGAGATAGGCCTGCAACGCGCGGATGGCCTTGCGGAACCCAAGCGCCATGAAACCGGCGGCGATACCGATGACCAGTGCGATGAACCAGAACTGGATCTGGCTTGGTCCCCGGCGCAGCATCACCCGCCACGCATCCCTGATCGCGGCCAGAGCCTGATTGAGCTGGTTGCGCAGAACGGTGCGGGTCGACTGGGTCATTGGCCCTCGGGGATCATCACGTAACCCTTAGTAAGCCACGGAGCACCCTAATAAAAGTGAGATAGCGACAGTGTGAGGCCATTTCGTGCCACGGGCGCATCAGGCCTGCAGCAGGGCCCGGGCGGCGGCGCGGGCCTCGTCCGTGATGGTGTCGCCCGCCACCATGCGCGCAATCTCGTCCACCCGGTCGGGTTGGGCCAGAGGGATGACGGTGGACAGGGTTTGCCCGTCCGTGACCTGTTTCTGCACCCGCCAGTGATGCGCCGCACGGGCGGCGACCTGCGGGGAATGGGTGACAACCAGCACCTGCCCGCCCTGCGCCAATGACGCGAGCCTGCGACCGACCGCATCGGCAGTGGCCCCGCCGACGCCGCGGTCAATCTCGTCAAAGATCATCGTGCGGGCGCTGTCATCGCCCGACAGGCACACTTTGAGCGCCAGCAGGAAGCGGCTGAGTTCACCCCCTGACGCGATCTTGTTCAGCGGCCCCGCAGGCGCGCCCGGGTTGGTGGCCACGGTAAAGGCCACCGCGTCGGTCCCTTCGGGGCCGGGTTCAGCCGGGGTGAGTTCGGTCCGGAACACCGCGCGTTCCATCTTGAGCGGGGCCAGTTCCGCCATGACGGCAGCGTCCAGCCGCCCTGCAGCAGCTGCGCGGGCCGCGCTGAGGTCGGTGGCGGCATTATCATAAGCCTTTTGTGCCGCCTCCACGGCGGCACGTCTGTCCGCCAGGTCGGCGTCGCCTGCTTCCAACTGGTTGAGGCGGGTGCGCAGAGTGGCGGCAAACGCGCCCAGATCATCCGGGGCCACGTCGTGTTTGCGAGCCAGTGCGCGGATGGCAAACAGGCGTTCCTCGGCCTGTTCCAGTTCCGAGGGGTTGAAGTCCAGCGCCTGAAGGCAGGCGTTCACGCCATCCTGCGCCTCGCCCAGTTCAATCATCGCGCGGCCCAGCGCGGCAATCGGCTCGTCCAGCTGACCGCCTGCGTTGCCGGACACACCTTCCAGCCAGCGGATAGCGTCGGACATCGCCCCTTCGGCACCGTCCCCGGACAGCAGGGCGTAGGCGCGGGCGACATCATCGCGAATACGCTCGGCCCCCTGCATCATGCGGCGGCGGGCATCAAGTTCGGCATCCTCACCAGGCTGAGGATCAAGCTGATCCAACTCGGCAACCGCGTGGCGCAGGAAATCTTCCTCACTTCGGACGGCAGCCAGAGCGGCCTCGGTCTCGGCCAGAGCCTTGCGGGCGCGTGACATGTCGGTCCAGGCCGCACGAACGGATGTCAGCCGGTCCGAGACCCCGGCAAAATCGTCCAGCATGGCCCGGTGGCCACGCGGGTTCAGCAACCCGCGGTCATCATGCTGGCCATGCAGTTCGATCAGGGTTTCCGACAGCGCCCGCAGCACATCGCCCGAGCAGCGGCGGTCATTGACCCAGGCGGTCTTGCGCCCCTCGGCGGTGTTGATCCGGCGCAGGATCAGCTCATCCCCGCCCGGCAAGCCCGCTTCGGCCAGTATCGCATGTGCGGGATGATCGGGGGAAAGTTCGAACTCGGCCACAACCTCGCCCTGCGCCGCACCCTGCCGCACCAGTTCGGCCCGCCCGCGCCAGCCCAGAACAAACCCCAGAGAATCCAGAAGGATCGATTTGCCCGCGCCGGTTTCGCCGGTCAACGCATTCAGGCCCGGCTGAAAACTGAGTTCCAGCCGGTCGATGATCAGCATGTCGCGGATATCAAGGGCGCGCAGCATCGGGTCTTCAGCGTCCCAAGCCTAATGCCATGGCGATTACAACCACTCACCCTTGATGGTCTGACGATAGATCGTGCTGAGCCAGTTGTTGCCACGGCTCTTGAGCTGGAGCCCGCGTGAGGTCAGCAGCTTGTAGGCATCGTCATACCATTCCGAGGATTGGTAGTTGTAGCCAAGGATGGCACCTGCGGTTTGCGCCTCATCCAGAAGGCCGAGGGACAGATAAGCCTCGACCAGACGATAGAGCGCTTCGGCGGTGTGGGATGTGGTCTGGAAATCCTCGACCACGACGCGGAAGCGGTTGATGGCGGCAACAAAGTGATCCTGACGCAGGTAGTAGCGCCCGATCTCCATCTCTTTGCCTGCCAGATGGTCAAAGGCCAGATCGAATTTCAACACTGCCGAGGTGGCATATTCGCTGTCGGGATAAACCTCGATCACGGTGCGCAGCGATTGCAGCGCCTGAAAGGTCAGCCCCTGATCGCGCCCGACCTCGTCAATCTGGTCATAATAGCTGAGCGCCAGCAAATACTGGGCATAGGCCGCATCTTCGTCCGTTGGATAGAAGTCGATATACCGCTGGGCCGCGGCCCGGCTTTCTTCGTAGTTCTTGTCGGAATGGAACGAGAACGCCTGCATGATCAGCGCACGCTTGGCCCAGTCTGAATAGGGATACAGACGCTCAACCTCGGAGAAATACCAAGCCGCGTCATCCGAGCGATTCTGCGACAGTTCGTATTCGCCACGGGTGTAGATCTGTTCCGGTGTGAACCCTTCCAGATTCTGATCCCGGTCCGCGCCCTTGTTGCCAAAAAGGCCGCCTGCGTTTCCACATGCCGTCAAAACTGCTGCCAGAAGAACCGCACCTGCGAATCTGACTGCCGCCTTGCTGCCAACCATACCGCCCATCCTTGTCGTCTTACTTAAGGGGGTTCGCCCCGAATTGAGCCATGGTCTAGCACAGAAAATTCCGGTGCAAAACGCCTTATGCAACATCTGGCGCAAATGTCGTCAGAGTTGATCTGATCAGGCGACTTCGGGAATTTCGTTTACGATCAGGCCCTGCCCCGGCAGGCGTGCGGCCTGTTCCGGCGTGCACAGAACCGGACGCACCGCGCCGGGTGTTTCAAACAGATTGCGCAGCAATGTGTTGGTCAGCGAATGACCCGACTTGTCGCCCGTGAAATGGCCCAGAATCGGCCCGCCTGCCAGATAGAGATCACCCAGAGCATCCAGCATCTTGTGGCGCACGGCTTCGTCGGCGCGGCGGAACCCACCGGGTGTCAGCACCTCACTGCCCTGCACGACCACGGCGTTATCCAGGGTACCGCCAAGGGCCAGCCCGTTTTCGCGCATGGCTTCGACATCAATGCGGCGGCAGAAGGTGCGGCAATCGCTGAGTTCGCGCGCGAACGACCCGTTGCGCATATCCAGCGTCTTGGTCTGGCTGCCGATTGCGCTGTCTTCGAAATCGATGTGAAAGTCGATGATCAGCCCATCCGCGGGCGCGATGCTTGCGCTGGCCCCTTCACGCGATGCGGTGACGGTCTTCAGCACCTCATAGGCCAGCACCGGGCTGGCCTGACGACGCACGCCTCGGGCCATGATACCGCGTACGAAATCGATCGAAGACCCGTCCATGATCGGAACTTCGGGGCCGTCGATTTCAATCAGCGCGTTGTGAACGCCGCACCCGGCCAAAGCAGCCATGATATGTTCGATGGTGGATACTGACACCCCGGCGTCATTCACCAGACGGGTGCAAAGCGGGGTTCGTTCGACCACGTGATAGATCGCCGGGATCATCGCATCGCCCAGATGGATATCCGTCCGTTTGAACCAGATGCCATGACCAGCTGCAGCCGGTTTCAGGATCATGGTCGCAGGCTTGCCGCTGTGCAGCCCGACGCCTTTAAACGTGACCGGAGATTTGAGCGTATGTTGCAAAATGGGCCTCGGCGAGTGGTGTCCAGCCTGCTGGGGCTGTGTTGGACACTCAGTTAAGGAAGCCCGCGTCAAGGCTCAACTCACTCTTTGTAACCGAATGAAACATGTATGTAACAGATCGGCAAAACCCTGCTTACCTATTCGTAAGCCACTGTTTTAAAACGAATTAGGGCCGCCAAATGGCGACCCCATGAGTGGATTTTGTTACCGCGATCAGTTGGCCTGACGGCGCAGGAAGGCCGGAATTTCGATACGATCCTGATCCGGGTCGGCCTCATCGTGAATCGGTGCCGTGGCCTCGGACTGGCGCAAAACGGGCTGCTGACGCGGCGGTTGGGCCGGTGTGTCAGAGGCGTGCCCGGTCATCCGGTCGATCAGCCGATTGAAGCCAAACCGCGAGCGTTCTTCGGGTTCGTGATGCGAAACCGCCGCTTGCGGGCGGGTCGCAGCGGCGCGCTGAGCTGCCGTGGGAACCTTCTGAACCGCTGCCTGCAAACGCTGGAGCGCTTCGGGCGACGGGGTGCCTGCGACAGGCGCGCGCGGGGCAACAAAAGCCTCGGGTGTCGGTTCGACGTGCTCGGGCTGCGGCTCGAATTCGGCGACGCGCGGCTGATAGGCCGGGGGCGGCAGATCGTCCTCATCCCGCTCGTCGAACGGCTGGAACTGCGGCTGGGCGGGCTCTTCCGCGGCTTCAAACAGCGAAGGTTCGCGGTTTTCTTCCATCTGCGGCGCGGGCTCTGCCATTTCGGCGGCTGCGGGCGCTTCTTCGCGACCGTATTCTTCGGCCGAAACGGTGCGGGTCAGCGGCTCGGACATCGAGCGGCGCGCGACCGGAATGTCAGCCGTTTTTTCGGTGGCGTCGATGCCGGTTGCAACAACCGACACGCGCATACCGCCTTCCATGGCGGTATCCAGCGTCGAGCCGACGATGATGTTCGCCTCGGGGTCCACTTCCTCGCGGATGCGGTTGGCGGCTTCGTCCAGCTCGAACAGGGTCAGGTCGTGCGAACCGGTGATGTTGATCAGAACACCTTTGGCGCCCTTGAGGCTGATTTCGTCCAGCAGCGGGTTTGCAATGGCTTTTTCCGCCGCCTGGATGGCACGGTCTTCGCCTGTTGCCTCGCCGGTGCCCATCATGGCTTTGCCCATCTCGTCCATTACGGCGCGCACATCCGCAAAGTCGAGGTTGATCAGGCCCGGACGCACCATCAGGTCGGTTACGCCTTTGACACCCTGATACAGGACATCGTCGGCCATCGAGAACGCCTCGGTAAAGGTGGTCTTTTCATTGGCGAGGCGGAACAGGTTCTGGTTCGGAATGATGATCAGCGTGTCGACGACCCTTTGCAGCGCCTCAACGCCGTCTTCGGCCTGACGCATCCGCTTGGCACCTTCAAACTGGAAGGGCTTGGTCACGACACCCACGGTCAGCACACCCAGCTCACGCGCGGCCTGCGCGATGATCGGAGCAGCGCCGGTGCCGGTGCCGCCGCCCATGCCTGCGGTGATAAAGCACATATGCGCGCCTGCCAGATGATCGACGATCTGTTCGATGCTTTCTTCGGCAGCTGCGGCACCCACGGCCGGACGGGCCCCTGCCCCCAGACCTTCGGTGACCTTCACACCCAGTTGAACCCGCGCCGAGGACTGGCTTTGCTGCAGCGCCTGCGCGTCGGTGTTGGCGACGACAAAATCGACGCCGTCCAGCTGTTTTTCAATCATGTTGTTGACAGCGTTACCGCCCGCACCGCCAACGCCAAATACTGTAATCCGAGGCTTCAGTTCGTCTTGCCCGGGCATCGAAAGATTCAATGTCATGCTCTGTCCGCCTGTATTTATGTTCCGCCAAAGCGGTGTTTTTCTTACCTATCCTTGCTCGATTCTAGCGGGCTGATGCGAAAAGGTCACGTCAAAAATCGCGATTCACCACAAAATATGGAGGAAATAAGGCAGAAACCGGCGGCATTTCGCAGGTACTGCCAGATATAGCGGAAACGCCGGCGACCATCACAAGGCAGACGACCCCGGCGCGAGGACTCAGCCGTTCGTCACGCTTTGGTCGACCATCATTTACACTGCGGAAAACTGCTCAGGTCCTGCCGCGAGGCCTCTGCCGGGCCTTGTGGATATCTTGAGGGATAAATCGACGCGCTGCAACCGGATTTTTCAACTGAGCGGTGCACTTGGACAGTTGAGGCTGGTTTCGGTGATGCTGCGCACCTCCTGGATTTCGCCATCTGCAAACGAGGCCAGACGCACCATCAGACGGCCTTCGTGCAGGAAGGGCCACCAGCAGACGGGAATACCATCCGGATCGTTGTCATAGAGAAAGCAGATCTGACCGTTTGGCGTGGTGATCTGCCCATAGACACAGCCCTGCCCCTCTTGCCGCCAGACCGAGATGTGACGGTTCAGAAATTGCTCGGTCCCGACCAGATCGTTGCTGCGAATCTCATGGAAGGTGAGCGTTTTGCCGACGGCGGCATCCAGAAATGCCTCGGGCGTGATGATGGTCTGGGCCGAAACCCATCCCGGCAACAGGGCCGCACACAAAGCGGCCCGGCACAGGGGGCTACCAATTGTCACGGAACCACCGGACGGCCCGCTTGAACGGGCGCGCGGCGTAGGTGTCGACCGGGATTTCGAAATCCCACCATTCGTCCTGTGGGTGCGCCGCAAACAGGCTGAGCCCCACGGAGGACGAGAACGCCGGACCTGTCGCCGATTGCGGCAGGCCATGCACCCGCAGCGGGCGACCCAGACGCACGCGTTGACCAAGGATGCGGGTCGCCAGACCGTCCAGCCCCATGATCTGACTGCCGCCACCGGTCAGAACGATCTGCTGGCTTGGCATGTGTTCAAACCCGGCCGCATCCAGACGCACGCGGACCTCTTCAAGGATTTCCTCGACGCGCGGGCGCATGATGCCGATCAACTCGGCCCGGCTGACGGTGCGGCGGTCGTGTTCCCAGTCACCGGTATCGCCGCCGATATCGATCATGTCACGGTCATCAGCGCCGGTCGCATGAACGCCGCCATTGAATGTCTTGATCCGTTCCGCCACTGCCGCGGGCACGCCCAGCCCCATCGAGATATCGGCGGTCACGTGATCGCCGCCCATACGCACGCAATCGGCATAGATCATGTGTTTCTTCATGAAGATCGAAACGCTGGTGGTGCCGCCGCCCATGTCGATACAGGCCGCGCCCAGTTCCTGCTCATCCTCGACCAGCGCGGAAATTCCCGAGACATAGGCCGAGTTTGCAATCCCGGCGAGTTCCAGATCGCAGCGTTTGATACAGCGCACGATGTTCTGGATCGCCATCGCATCGACGGTCAACATGTGCATATCGACCGCAAGGCTTTGGCCCATCTGCCCGCGCGGGTCGATCAGGCCCGAGCGGTTGTCGAGCGCAAAATTGACTGGCTGTGCGTGCAGCACTTCACGCCCGTCGCCGTAATCCGGCACGTCACAGGCGTTCAGAACACGGCCCACTTCGGCCTCGGACACCAGTTGGCCATCCAGATCGACCTGCGCGTCCAGCCCGTAAGAGCGCGGGTTGGCCCCCGAGAAACAGGCGATGACGTGATCGACGCGAATATCGGCCATCTTCTGCGCCGCTTGCAGGGCGGTGCGGATGGCGCGTTCGGTTTCCTGCATGGCGGTGACTTCGCCAAACTGTACGCCGCGCGAACGTGTCGTTGCGGCCCCGATCACCCGAAACCCCGTCTGCCCCGCCATTGAGCCGATGGTGTTATCTTCACTCAGCCGGCCCGATCCGTCGAAACGCAGAACGAGGCAGGCAATCTTGGAACTGCCCACATCCAGAATCGCGATCACACCGCGTTGCAATGCCTGGCGCCGCATCTGACGCATGGCGCGTTGGGACTGATAAAGATCGGTCATCATGCTCGTTACTGCCCGTTACTCATTGTCACTTTTGTATTCCACCAGTCTTCGCTGGCGGCTTTGGTCATTCGAATGGTGGGACGCTGGCCAAGGCGCATGTCGACCACGGCCACGTCGCGTTCCAGAAGGTCCTGCACCTCGTTCACCGCAAGCACGCGTTCCAGCGCGCGCACCGGGCGCTCGGTCGGCAGCATGATGCGCTGGCCACGGTCGAGGACCAGATCCCAGCGCCGTTCACCCACGCGCACCAGCCCGCGCACACGATTGCCCAGGCTGCGGGCGGTCTGAAAAATCTCGAGCGCCTGCGCCACATGGGCATCCGCGCCCGCGCCCGCGATCAAAGGCAGGTCGGCATGGTCCTTGCGAGAGGTGGTTTCCTTGACATGCGCGCCGGTCTCGTCGAGCAGTTCGAGCCCGTCATGCGTCCGCCAGACAATCACGGGCTGACGCTCGACCACGTTGACCTGAAGGATGCCGCCCGGACGGATGCGTACGGTTGCCGATTTCACCGGATCAAGCCCGGTGATCGTGTCGCGCATCTGTTCGACATCCAGATCCCAGGAACTGATCGGAAAATCCAGAGGCACGACCTCGCGGATATCATCGGACAGGCTGGTGCCTGCCCCGTCGATGGCCATCAGGTTAACCATGAACTCGGGGCGTTCCTGAATCGAGGTGCGAATATCGGCGATATACGTGCCAAGCGCTTCGCGCCGGTCCTGAGAGGCAAAATAGACACCAATTGCCGCAGCAATCGCACAGATCGGCAGGCCAAGCTTGACGCCCAGACGGATACCCGGTGTCAGCATCCAGCGCTGAAGACGATAGCTGAGGCGCGACGGGGCCGGATCGCTGCGGCGTGCGGTGCGGGAAAACACCTGCGCCCCGCGCAGACGCAGAATGGGCTGGGTGTCATGCGGCTCCGAATCTGCCGAGGCAAAATCGGCATCCGGCCCGGCAAGGGGTTTGGTGCGATGGATTTCCAGAGAGCGGCTGGCGATTAACGGTTGCATGAGGCGTCCTCAACCATCCAGGCGCAGAGCTGGCCAAATGTCATGCCCAGATGCGCGGCCTGTTCCGGGGCCAGTGAAGTGGGCGTCATGCCCGGCTGGGTATTGGTTTCCAACAGAAACAGCCCATCAGCACCCGCGCTGTCATCCCAGCGAAAATCGGTGCGGCTGACGCCCCTGCAGCCCAAAGCATCATGCGCGCGCAGGGCATAATCCATGCAGCGATCAAAGATGTCCTGTGGGATATCGGCAGGGACCACGTGCCATGATCCGCCGGGTTTGTACTTGGCGTCATAGTCGTACCAGCCGCCATCGGTCATGATCTCGGTCACGGTCAGGGCGCGGTCGCCCATCACGGTCACGGTCAGCTCGCGTCCGGCCACGTATTTCTCGACCATGATCTGGTCGGGCATGTCTTCGGACAGCTGCGGCGGGCCATTGGCGTTTTCGTGGACGATGTAGATACCGACGCTGGACCCTTCGTTATTGGGTTTGGCTACATAGGGCGGTTCCATCACGTGGGCGCGAGTCACCTCGGCACGCGGGACGATCACACTGGGGACAACGGGCAGACCTTCGGCCTGATAGACGTCCTTGCTGCGTTGCTTGTCCATCGCAAGGGCCGAGGCCAGAACACCCGAATGGGTATAGGGAATCCGCATCCATTCCAGCATCCCCTGCACGCAGCCATCCTCGCCCCAGCGGCCATGCAGGGCGTTGAAAACCACATCCGGCTGAATATCCAACAGGCGCGCATAGAGGTCGGGACCTGCGTCCAGTTCGACCACTTCAATACCTTCTCCCACAAGGGCGGCCGCGCATTCGCGCCCAGAGCTGAGAGACACCTCGCGTTCCGCCGAGGGGCCGCCCATCAATACCGCCACTTTGGGGTTTGTCCTGCTCGACATACCCAATGTGCGCCTCAATGTCCCCGGACCTTATGTGGTGGTCCGTACTGCGTTTATGCCTTTGATCCGTCGCCTGAATTTGCCTGTTTTGGTCTGACGGTCGGGGCTTTATTCTTTTAGCGGATCACCGACCCGCATGATTTCCCACTCTAGCGTGATGCCGCTTGTTTCGTAAACCTTTTTTCGCACCTCTTCGCCCAGACCTTCGAGGTCGTCAGCGGTGGCGGTGCCGGTATTGATCAGGAAGTTCGAGTGTTTCGGGCTCATCTGTGCCCCGCCGCGTGTCGCGCCGCGCATTCCGGCATCGTCGATCACTTTCCACGCCTTGAGGTCATGCACGTCATCAGCCTGCCCGGTCGAGGAAAAACCGGCCGGGTTGCGGAAGGTCGATCCGGCGCTGCGGTCCTTGGTGGGCTGGGTTTCGTCACGCTTCTTCAGTTGCGCTTCCATTCGGGCATGAAGGTCATAGGGATCGCCGGACGGGCCTTCGAACGTGGCCGAAATCAGAACGGCGCCTTCGGGCAGGTCGGACTGGCGATAGCGAAAGTTCAGATCCTCGGTCGTCAGGTCCCGCAGGTCGCCCTGCCGGGTGACAATGGTGGCCTTGCGCAGCACGTCCGCCGTGTAGCTGCCGTAACAGCCCGCATTCATCCGCACCGCGCCCCCGATCGAGCCGGGGATGGTACGCAGAAAGGTCAGGTCCACACCCGCATCCGCGGCCTTGCGCGCAACATGCGCGTCCAGTGCGGCAGCGCCCGCGATGACCGTATTGCCCTCAACCGAGATGGCGTTGAACCCGCGCCCCAGCCGGATCACCACGGCCCGCAAGCCACCATCGCGCACGATGAGGTTCGAGCCGACCCCCATCGGGAAGACCGGCACACCATCCGGCAGATCGCGCAGGAAGGCCTGCAAGTCTTCGATATCGGCAGGTTGAAACAGGTAATCCGCCGGCCCACCAACGCGGAGCCATGTGAGGTCAGACAGGTTGCGCGCTTTGGCCAGGCGGCCCCGGACATCGGGAAGAACAGGGGGAAGCGGAGTCATGTAGTCGCGCGCACCGCCAGGCTGCGCCCACCGACCCCGCCCATGATTGCGGCAAAAAGGAAGGGGAGTACACCGGCAGTCAACCAGACCAGCGGGCCGAACGCCTTGTCTTCTTCACCCGTTCCGACATCGGCCAGCACGACGATCAGCCCCAGACCAACCGCGGATGTCAGCCCGATCAGCCACAGAAGGCTGCGCAGGCCAAGCCAGCGGCCCGCTGTAAACCCGGCAGCGGCACCCAGAACGAAGGAAACAAGCGGCAGATAGGCAAATGTGGCGATTGTCGCCATGACAGATCTCCTGAAGTTGGCCGGTTATTCTTTGGCCGCCTTCATGCCCTGCATTTTCGACTTTGTCCAACGGGTCAGATAAATCACCGGCCAGCGCAGCACGGACATGCCCATTGCCAGCACCAGCATCCCGATCCAGGGGCCATTTTCATAGGTGACATAGCCGACGATGGGAATGCCCACGATGATCAGGATATAGGCGCGCGTCCAGTGGTTGTCGGTGCTGGGGATCAGCGCAAGAACGTTGGCAGCAAAGCCCCACAGGGCCGCCAGAGCGATAGACCATGTCATTCCGCGACCTCGCGCCCTGTCCATTTGCGCCAGTAATACCGGATGGGGTTGCGGAACATCGACACGAACCCGGCAAATGCCGCGACCGACCAGAACCAGCCGTGGACATATCCAAGCCATACGACCAGCAACGGTGCGCAGACCAACAGGACAAACCCCGGCGGGAATTGCAGCCGCATCGGCAACATTGCCACGATGGTGGCGCAGATCACCCAAAGCGCTGCAAAGATCATCGAATAGTCCATTCGCCCCTCCGAGGACACGCGACTGTTGCGGTCAGAGTATCACACTTTTTAGTTGTGCGACAAACAAATGACGCGTCAAACTGCTTGTTTTCTTTGCAATCTCTCGGGCAGGCCATTGGCCCAGGCGCTGATCGTACCGGCCCCGAGGCAGACGACCATGTCGCCCGGACGGGCCTGTTCGCGCACGAGGCGTTCGAGATCGTCTTCATTCAGCAGCGCGCGGGCGTGGCGGTGGCCGTGACGGATCAGGCCCTGCACCAGATCGTCGCGCGAAGCACCTTCGATCGGGTCTTCGCCAGCGGCAAAAACCTCGGCAATCGCCACAACATCGGCGTCGTTGAAGCAGGTGCAGAAATCATCAAACAGGTTGGACAGTCGGGAATAGCGGTGCGGCTGATGCACGGCGATCACGCGGCCTTCGGTCGCCTGACGGGCAGCCTTGAGAACGGCGGCGATTTCGACCGGGTGGTGGCCGTAATCGTCGATGATGGTGACACCGTCGATTTCTCCGACCTTTGTAAAGCGACGGTTGACGCCGCCGAAATTGGCCAGCGCATCGCGGATTTCCGCAGCTTTCATGCCCAGATGGCGGGCGACAGCCACAGCGGACAGCGCGTTTGAGACGTTGTGATCGCCGGGCATTGGCAGGGTGCAGCCTTCGATCATCTTGTCTTCGTATTGCAGGTGGATGTCGAAATGCGCCACGCCGCCCTTATAGGTCAGGTTCACAGCCCGCACATCCGCCTGCGCGTTGAACCCATAGGTGCGCACGCGGCGGTCGGTGATGCGGCCGACAAGGGCCTGAACCTCGGCATGATCGGTGCAGCAGACGGCCAGACCGTAGAACGGCAGGTTCGAGACGAATTCGTAAAAGCCGTCGCGCAGCCTGTCGAAATCACCCCAATGTTCCATATGCTCGGGGTCGATATTGGTGACAATGGCAATGGTTGCGGGCAGGCGGTTGAACGAGCCATCGCTCTCGTCGGCTTCGACCACCATCCATTCGCCCTGCCCCATCCGCGCGTTCGATCCATAGGCGTGGATGATGCCACCATTGATCACGGTCGGATCGAAATCGCCGGCCACCATCAGTTCGGCCATCATGGTCGTCGTGGTGGTCTTGCCGTGTGTTCCGGCAATGGCAATGTTCGAGCGCAGACGCATGAGTTCGGCCAGCATGTCGGCGCGGCGGACAACCGGCAGACCTTGGGCGCGGGCTTGGTCAAGCTCCGGGTTGCCCGGTTTGATCGCGGTCGAGACAACCACAACGGCCGCGTTTTCAAGGTTTTCGGCGCGCTGGCCGACGAAAATCTCGGCCCCCAAACTGGCCAGCCGGTCGGTGATCTTCGAGGCCTTCAGGTCCGAGCCCTGCACCTGATACCCCAGATTGAGCAGCACCTCGGCGATACCCGACATGCCAATCCCGCCGATGCCCACGAAGTGGATCGGCCCTACGTCCTGCGGCAGTTTGGTTGCTGGGTTCATGTGGTCTCCTTCTGCGCCAGCTGCTCGACCAGAGCGACCAGACGCTGGGTGGCATCGGGCGCCCCGACCGACAGAGCGCCATGGGCCATTTTCTGTGCGGCTTCGGGGTTCGTAAGAACCGTGGTGATTTGCTGTGTCAGCGTGGGAACGTCAAGCGCATTTTCCGGGATCATGATGGCCCCGCCGGCCTGCACCAGCCCGCGCGCGTTGGCGGTCTGATGATCCCCGGCGGCAGCAGCAAACGGGATCAGGATCGAAGGACGACCGATGACCGAGATATCGGCCACGCTGGACGCGCCCGAGCGCGAGATCACCAGCTGCGCATCCGACATGCGGCGGGGAATGTCATCGAAGAAGGGCTGAACGTCGGCGCGGATACCATGGTCTTGGTAAAATGCGCTGACCCGTTCGCCATCTTCATCCCGCGCCTGATGCGAGACACGGATATGCGCGCGGAGGTCTTCGGGCAGCGCGGCAATCGCTCCGGGCACCATATCGCTGAGGATGCGCGCACCCTGCGAGCCGCCCATCACCAGAACCGACATCGGGTAATCACCCGGCGGGATATACCCGGCGGCGGCGCGGTCCAGAACCGCGGCACGCACCGGGTTGCCGGTGTGGATGCCATGCGCGCCTTCGGGCAGATCCGTCGGCCAGACGCCGCAGGCCACCTGCGCAACGCGGGTTGCAAACAGCTGGTTCACGCGGCCCAGTACCCCGTTCTGTTCATGGATCATCCGCGGTATTTTCAGCAGGGTCGCGGCGCCCAGCGCCGGGATCGACGGATAACCGCCAAAGCCCACGACAACATCGGGTTTGTCGCGCATCATCTGGAAGATCATGCTGGTGACACCACCAGCGATAATCGGGCCAACCATTGCCTTTGCCGCCAGACCGCCACGGGCGAAGGTGGCCGAGGACGCCTCGACAATCTCGGTCGAATGGGGAAAGCCACCGGTATAGCGCGCACCGCGCGGGTCGGTGGACAGGCGCACACGCCAGCCCTTGTGCAGCATCGCCTCGGCCAGCGCCTGAGCGGGGAACATATGGCCCCCGGTGCCGCCAGCCGCAATCAACAGGTAAGGGTTCCCCATTATCCTCGTCCGCGCAGAATATCGCCTAGTTCGCCCTGTGGGCGGTTTCGGGTGAAGGCCAGCAGCATGCCAACGGCAATACCGCCAGCAATCAGGGACGAGCCACCATAGCTGACGAACGGCAAAGTCATGCCCTTGGCGGGCAGCAGACGCACCGCAACACCCATGTTGATCATCGCCTGAACGCCGAACATGCAGGCCAGACCGGTACCGGCCAGACGAATGAACATGTCGCGTTCGCGCATCAGCCGCAGCAGCGAGCGCACGACGATCAGCGCATAAAGCGCAATGATGATCATGACGAGGATCAGGCCGTATTCCTCGGCCGCGACGGCGATGATGAAGTCGGTATGGGCATCGGGCAGCGACCATTTCACCTGCCCCTCCCCTACGCCGACGCCGAACAACCCGCCTTCGCGGATGGCGTTGGTTGCATAGCCAAGCTGGGTGGTCGGATCGACCTCTTGATTCAGAAAGCCGTCGATGCGGCGGGCAAAGTGTTCGGAATTCGAATAGGCCAACATCCCGCCCAGAACGACAACACCGGCCATGCCCAGCAACAGCAGCATCGGGGCCCCGGCCACGAAATACATGACGCCCCAGCCGAACAGGATCAGGCAGGCCTGACCGAAATCGGGTTGCATCACCAACATGGCCACGATGGCCATGCAGAGCGCAAAGGACCACAACCGCCCCGGAGGGCCATTGATTTCCTGTGAGGCGGCCAGCAGCCAAGCGGCCACGACGACAAAGCCGGGTTTCAGAAACTCGGACGGTTGCAGCGAGGCAAAGCCCAGCGAGTACCAGCGCACTGCGCCCTTGCCGAAATCCGTACCGAACACCGGCAAGAAGACCAGAGCGACGAAGGCCCCCAGAAAACCAAGAACGGCCAGACGCCGCACCAAGGTTGGAGACATCATCGAGGTCAGCAGCATCGCGATCAGCGCCAATCCGCCGAACAAGGCCTGACGCTCGACATAATGGAAGGGATCGAACCCGTTGCGACCGGCCAGTGGCGGTGAAGAGGCCAGCCCCAGCAACAACCCGATGGTAAACAGGATCAGAACGCAGGACATCGTCCAGCGATCGATAGTACGCCACCATTTCGGTAGAATCGGTTCTCCGCGCTGGTCCTGGACCGCGCCATACACCATCTCAGTCATGAGATACCGCCACTCTCTGCCTCGTTAACGCCCCGTTTTCGGGGTCTGGCTACGAGTCTACATGCAATTTGGCGATCAGGCCAGCCTGTTCGCGGGCAAATCGGGATTTCCCGCGCAAGACCCGCGCCGCAGACCCAGACCGCCTGTCAACCGTGTTGCGACGGCCATCGGGCGGGAGGCGGCGGGCTGTCAGACTTTGGTCAGCAGCAGCGGCACATCCAGCAGCCCCGCCACACCGAACAGTTCGGCCCTGGGGGGAGGCGTGTAACCGTTGATCGCATCAGCTTGCAGGGTTCCTGCGGCCGAGGACCAATACCAGTGGGCATTATTGAAACGCGTTGCAGATGTTTCGAGGTTCTTGAAGATGGCTTTGATCTGCACCCCATTGAGAACATTGGGCGACTTTCGTTGCATCATCGCGATTGCCCCGGCAACAAGGGCCGAAGCCCCCGAAGTGCCGCCGAATTCGGTATACAGACCAGCAGGATCGTCCACGGCCTTTTTTCGGGTTTCGACAGCCGCGGCAAGGCTGCCTTCGACATAACCCCGGGGGCCCGGCACGTCCAACGTCACCAACCGTTGAGGTGCGAAATCGACAATCGGGATCGCGTCACCACTGCCATCGCGTTTGAGGTGATGTTTGGGAAGAGCGGCCCGATCCTCCAGATGGAAGTCAGTCGCCGAGGCCGCGTCACGGTCCAGACGTATTTGATAGCGGTTGTATATCTCACCGTCATCTGAGGGGGCGGACACGGTCAGATCAGCAGAATAGTTCGAATACCCGGACCGGTAGCCATTATAGTTGACGGCCCCCACGGAAATGATCCCGTTGGCTGGATCACCGGACAGGCTGGCGGGGTAAATCAATTCACTTCGACCGTCATTGCCAGCCGCGCAGACCACCGGAATTTTCGTGCTGACCCATTCGACGACCTTGTGGAGCGTCGACCACGCCACTGAAATATCGCGCGCGTCACCGTCGGGTTCATCGCGCATCGTCTCGTGCAGGCGCGTCTTTTCGTGCCTGTCCAGACCCGGATAGAACGGTTCGGTAACAGTGGCAGGACGGTCATCATACCCGGGCCAATGGTCCGGGTTCGCTATGTCGCGCGGAAACAGGATGACATGAACATCCTTTTCATGAGCATAAAGAAACGCCGCAATCAACTCTTCCGGGCTGGGTGAGATCGACGTCGTGATCGGAATAATCCTGCTTTTGGGATCAACCCCGTAATACGCCGCGATATTGCCGGTATTGCCGAATTGGTCCGCCGCAAAGCTGGTTCCGCAAGCCAGCCCGGCACAGCTGGTGCCGTGCCCGGCATAGCGATCATCATAAGCATCGATGTAACGCTTAACACCAAACCCCGATCTCAGCCCGGCAATCACCCGCTGTTCCTGCGATGTCAGGCCCGGAATGCCCAAGGGGTTCTGAATGCCCGACAGATGTTGCACATGTTCTTCGATATGTTCTGCCCCTGCCCCAACGGCCGACCGGTCGATGTATTTGACACCGAACGGGTGGCTGGCCAGATCAAGGGCTTCGTCCCGAATGACCCTGTCCGCCGGAACCGGTCCGGTGTCCGGCGCTTTCAGGTTTGGGTGATGCGGGGCCACGCCCATGTCGATCAGGGCGATCTTCGCCTCGGCCAGAGCAGGGCCTGTGAAATCCCAGATCGCGCTGTCGATTTCCGGGCAGGTCTCTCCGTCAGCGGGCGGGGGCGCCTTGACGGTCAAGGCTTTGATCGCGACCAGATGCCAGAGATAGTAATATCGTGCGTAGTCTTCGTTTCCTGCGGTCATTTCGTCACCTCGCGTTGATCCTTAACCCAGCCATTCGTCTTGTGCTTCGTCCATCAGTTCGTCCAGAACCTCGGTCAGGTAAGCCACGGTTTTTCTGGCCAGACTTCGTCCGGCGGCTGTGTCGCTTGGGTAGTGCAGACCAGCCCATTCGCGGTTTTCAGCAATCCGCTGGGCGCGGTGGAACAAAGCGACAGTGCCCGGATGTTCAGGGATCAGCCGCGAGAACAGTTCGGCAATCGCGAAGGATTGGTAGGAGTGGTTCGAGGGGTAAGCCGCATGAAAAGGCACCGGGATAAAGGGCCGGATCAGCGGCTGGATGATATTGGGTCTGGGTCGGCTGAAGCGGTTCTTGTAGGTCAGGCCGATTTCATTCGTCAGTTCCAGCAGGATCGTCATCAGCGCACGTGTCGCATCAAAGCCACCCTGCTCGTCAATGCCCAGCGGGCTGAGATAGTCATCAATACCAAAGCCAGCCTGCGCCACGATTTCTTCGCGCCGTGTCGCCTGATTTGACCACTTTAGCCGCCCTTGCAGGATCAGCAGGTATTCGGTTTCCTTCATGCTTTCGTCAGGGCCCGGTGGCGGCAGAAGATCGATGTTTTCCCAGATTTTGCCCAGCAGTCCGGATGCGGGCAGCATACCGATCCGGCACAGATCGCGCATCTCGCGCCAGCCGAAGGAAGCATCGCTGCCGCCGACGTCAAAATCGCTGCGGTTCCGGTTACGATTGCGATTTCTGTTTCGGTTTCGGTTTCTGTTCCGATTGCGGTTTCTGTTGCGGTTTCGGTTCAGTGCGAATGCCGAAGATGCGCTCATCGTGACAGACGCCGCGCCGAGGGCAGAGCGTTTCCCGATCTCTTCGTCTTTCGCACCTTTTACACGGCTGTCAGACCTGAAGGGGTCGATGAATTCTTCGTTCTGCATGAACTCGGTAAGCTCGCGCAGTTTTTCAATATCCAGCAACTCGGGATCCAGATCATGAATGGCATTGAGGTAATCGATGAAGCTTTCCCTCTGCGCGTCGTAAATGAAATTGTCCAACGCCTTTCGATTGTCCCCCGGTGAGGCACCGAGACCACCGGTTCCGGCAAGGTTCATCAATTTCACCACCTTGCAAGAAATCAGCTCTCCACGTCGGGCCATCATGCCAAAATCATTGAGCGTGGACACGTAAGACATAAGTAAACCCCCTACTTTTTCCCCTACTTCAAGCGTGTTGCGGCAATCCGATCCGGGACAGGCCGCTTTCCATCAGTTGCGCGCTGAACCGTGTTGGCACCGGGAACCGGTCCTGCTGGATGCAGGCCAGCGACATGTCCGGTTCCAGATTGGTCAGCCGCTGCAAGGCGAACTCGCCTCGCTGCCGGTCACCTGCGTGCCCGTAAGCCGCAGCCAGATAGCGCATGACGGTTTTGAACTGCGGCTGAACCTCCATCACGGATTCGCCGAACCTGATGGATTTCTCGAACTCGCCATTGACCAGCGCGGCGACACATCCTGCCCCGTCAAACAGGTGCCGGTACGGGCTGTGCCGTCCGATAAGCCGTGCCTTCTGCGCGGCTTCCACCGCCAGCGCGGGGCGATCCGTGTAGCAATAGAGCATGGCTGCTGAATCCCAACTCATCGCCCGATAAGGGCTGAGCTCGAGCGCGCGGTCGACAAGATCCTGCGCCACCGAAAACTCTCGGAACACGTAGGAATGCACGTGGGCGACAAGGCCCAGAACAGTGCCGTTGTCCGGGTCAGCCGCGACCGCGCGGCGGGCCAGATCTCGCGCCTGCGCTTCAAGTGTAGCATCCCAGGTTCCGTACCGTTCGCCGACCTTGAAGGTCGTGACATAGGCCAGCCACGCAAGGTAGACCGGCTTGGGATCAAGCTCGTAAGCCGCCAGAATATCCGCCTCGAGCTGGTCCAGCCCCGGCCCGGTCATGGTCAGCAGGTGATGCACGGCGGCAACGGCGGTTTTCGCCGCGTGATGGGAGGCCGGATCGCGCATGTGACGCCCGTTCAGCAAAGCCGTCAGCAAAGCGTCGGTGGCATAGCTGATGAACGATGTCAGTCCCGAGCAGTTTTGCCCCAGAAAGTCACCCTGATCCGCCACCACATTCTGGCTCCAGATCACTTTTCTGTCTTCCGACCGCATTGCGGTGGCGGACACTTGTAACATGCTGCCACAGGTCGAAGCGCGACACTGAAGGAAAAGATCAGGTCCAGCCGACAGTGGTTCCTTTGGAAGCGCGACTTGCGGCACCCGGTAATCCTGAACCTCGAGCGCTTCGGTTTCGGTAAGGGATTTGGACAGCTGTTCCGCGACGATGTTGGACACGAATGTCGCGGTTTCGGAACTGCCACCGACATCCGGAGACAACAGACCTATCACGAAATTCGGGCGCGGTACGGAGAACGACATCTGCTCGGACCGGAAGGCTGTTGGATTGGTGGGAACGGGAACCGGCTGTGCTTTTCCGTCCTTCTCATAGGGGACGTCGATGGTTGCGCGGGCCACTTTGAACAGTTCGAGCGTGGCACCGATATTCTTGAGATTGGGCCGCCCGATCGAGTTGAACAGGAAATCCTGTCGTCCGCGCAGCGCATTGCGCACAACACTTGAGACCAGAACCTCGCCGGATGAGCCGACGCTTTCGATCCGGGCTGCCGTATTCACGGCGTCACCGATGATCTGTTGGTCAACCTCGAACGTGTCGCCAAGATGTATCCCAATTCGATACCCCTTGGCGTACCGGTCGGGGGCATGGGTCAGGACATCCTGCATCCCCAGCGCAGTTTCGACGGCGGCACGCGCACTTGGAAAGACGGCGCACAGCCCGTCACCGGTCAGGCCGGTCACCCGGCCCCGAAAGCTGTTAACCAGATCGCTGACGCAGTTCAGATCGCGGCGGATTCTGGCCAGCGTTTCCAGCTCGTCCTCGCGGACGGCGGCAGAGTAATCACATGCATCAAGGAACAGGATCGCCCTGAGCCGCGCCTTGGGAAGGTCGCCTGGATTGTTCAAATTCAGATTAATACCCATGATCGTGTCTCGGAACTCTTTAACTTGTTGAAATGTGCCACCCCGAAAACAGGCAGGCTGGCACGCATCAAAGGCGTGTTGCGATTGCAAATGCAGCCGACGGGTGTGAATGGCGCTGCATTGCGCGGGACGGGCCACGGGCCTGAATGGAAATCACGAGGCATTAATCGGCCCGCTGATGAGATTTGGTTTCTAAAATGCGTTTAGTTCAAAATAATAAGGGTTATTGTATTGTTTTAGTGAACTTCCGTCGACATATTTTTATTTTTGCACATATTTTTCGGTGCAATTTGGCCAAATTACCCGGCATCTGTGGCGCTTTGTGCTTGGCGGGAAAGACGGGCTGACGCGGCAAGACTTCCCGTTAGGAGTGCGCGAGGGCTGATCCCGGTCAAGCACTTGGTATTGAACCGGCCCGATACTTTCGAACCAAGCGGGTGGCCCGACACAGTTGCGGCTAACTGGTTCCGAAAATCGATTCTCCAAAAAGTATCCGAAAGTTGTAATGCCTTCACCGTTTCTGCCAGACATGCCTGCCACCACCCTGTTCGGTGGCCCCACTTGTGGTGGGATCAAGTGCCTTGCACAACCTGAACGGTGCCGCAATTTGACCGGACTAGGGAGTGGTTTTCTGCGATCTGCACCCTTCCAATCCCGCCCCGAGACGCGCGCGCAAAATCCTGACAACCAGCCCAAACCGGCCCCCGTGCAAGGGTGTCACCGCCCGCAGGCCCCGATTTTCCGGGAATCATTCACCTGACAACTAAATCTTTTGCCTCAGGCACGATGCGCCGGGTTTCACCCTTGTCATCGCCGAAAATCCACGCCAAGGGCGGTGCATGAGGTTCGATACGATCATATTGGGTGCCGGAGCAGCAGGCATGATGTGCGCGGCCCGTTGCGGTGGGCGGGTGCTGGTGATCGACCACGCCAAGGCGCCGGGCGAGAAAATCCGCATCTCGGGCGGAGGGCGGTGCAATTTTACCAACATGTATGCGGGGCCGGGCAACTTCCTGTCGCAAAACCCGCATTTCTGCAAATCCGCGCTGGCCCGGTTTACGCAGTGGGATTTTGTCGACCTGGTGAACCGGCACGGCATCAAATGGCATGAGAAAACGCTGGGGCAGTTGTTCTGCGGCGGCTCCTCGAAGCAGATCATCCAGATGTTGCTGGACGAGATGAGCCGCGCCGGCGCCGAGCTTTGGGTGCAGACCGCGCTGCGTGATCTGCGCAAGGATGGCACCGGATTCGCGCTGGAGGTCGAGCGTGAGGGGCAGCGCCTGCATCTGACCTGCGCCAATCTGGTACTGGCCACGGGGGGCAAATCCATCCCCAAGATGGGCGCGACCGGGCTGGCCTATGACATTGCCCGGCAGTTTGGCCTGCGGGTGACCGACACCCGCGCGGCGCTGGTGCCGTTCACCTTTTCGGATGGCCGGTTCAAGGACCTGTCCGGTGTTTCCCTGCCCGTGCGGCTGTCGAATGACCGCACAAGTTTTGACGAAGCGCTGCTGTTCACGCATCGCGGCCTCAGCGGGCCGTCCGTTTTACAGCTGTCCTCCTATTGGCGCGAAGGCGAGGAGATCGGCGTGAACCTGATCCCCGAACTGCCCCTGTTCGATCTGCTGCGCGCGCAACGGCAAAATGCAGGGCGCAAGGCGCTGACAACGGAACTGGCGCGGCATCTGCCGTCCCGGCTGGTCGAGTATTTAAGCCAAATCATCCCGATGTCCGGCAATCTGGCCGATCAGTCGGACGCGAAACTGTCTGATCTGGTCGCGGCCCTGTCTGACTGGCGGCTGGGACCATCGGGAACCGAAGGGTATCGCACCGCCGAGGTGACGTTGGGCGGAATAGATACCGATGATCTGTCATCGAAAACGATGGAGGCCAAGGATGTCCCTGGCCTCTATGCGATTGGTGAAGCGGTGGATGTCACCGGGTGGCTTGGCGGCTACAACTTTCAATGGGCATGGTCATCGGGCCATGCCGCAGGTGTCGCCATTGCCGCCAAGAATTAACCTACACTTCCGTTTTGCGCGGCATTAGCCGACGACGTTATACCCGCGACCGCGCATGCAGTTGCGCACGATCACTTCCTGGTTCTGGGTGTTGCTGATCGCGCTGGCACCCACACCGACCAGAGCACCAGCGGCCGCCGCACGGCCCAGATCGCTGGCGCTGTTGTCGATAATCGCTGTGGTCGCCGCCGCACCAGCCGCGCCGATGGCGGCAGCGCCCGCGGTGTTGCTGTCCAGCGTCGGGCGAGACCGGGCCAGCGCCTGACAATTGGCCAGATCGGACTGGTAGTTCGGACCCACAGGCCCGTCGATGATAGGAACATAATTCGCCCCGCTATTGGCACAGGCCCCGGCCAGCGCAACGACGGGAAGGATGGAGAGAATTTTGCGTGCAGACATTTCCGCTTCCTCTTTATTGAACTTAAGGTGACGCAACCTCAATTCCAACAAAGTGTCAATCTGACTGAAAAATGTCCACATCTACCGGCAGGCTGTTGCAGGTGCGGTGTTAGCCCAGCCGTTTTTGCACCTGCGCTGTGAAATCGTCGCCACGCTGTTCGAAATTGTCATATTGATCGAAACTTGCTGCTGCCGGGGCCAGCAGAACGGTCTCGCCCGCCTGTGCATCCGCCATGGCCTGCGCCACTGCCGCCTCCATCGTGGTACAAACCTGTGCGTCGGACGTCAGTTGCATCGCAAAGCCCGCCGCCTCACGACCGATAACATAGGCTTTGATCACCTGATCCGCTGCTGCGTTCAGGGCTGCGACACCGCCTTCCTTTTCAAGGCCGCCACAGATCCATCGGATCTTTTTGAACGCCATAAGCGCTTTCAGGGCGCTGTCGACATTGGTCGCCTTGGAGTCGTTGACATAGGTAACCCCGTCGGCCTCGGCGATGATCTGGCTGCGGTGGGGCAGGCCCGGGAACGAGTGCAGCGCGTCTTCGATCACGCGTGGCGCAAGGCCCAGCGACCGGCAGGCCGCATAAGCCGCGCAGGCGTTCTGGTGGTTATGGGCACCGGGAAGGCCCTTGATCGCGCGCAGGTCGATGGACCCGGCCTGCCGCCCCTTGCGGTATTCCGACAAAAACCCCTTGCGCGCAAAGACCTGCCATCCCGGCCCCGTCAGCTTTCGCGTTACCGAGATACGGATCACCCGATCATCCGCCGGCCCTTCGGCCAGCTGGCCAGCCAGAAAGGCGCCTTCGGTTTCATCGATGCCAACGATCGCGCGGTCCGGGCCGCCTTCGGCAAACAACCTTCGTTTGGCCGCGAAGTATCCGCCCATGCCACCGTGGCGATCCAGGTGATCTGGCGAAAGGTTGGTGAACACCGCCACATCCGGGGTCAGCGCACGGGCCAGTTCCGTCTGATAGCTGGAAAGTTCCAGCACCACGACCGAGCCATCGCCACCCGGATCGATATCCAAAACACCGCGCCCTATATTTCCGGCCAACTGCGCCTCGCGCCCGGCCTCGGTCAGGATGTGATGGATCAGCGCCGCGGTGGTGGATTTCCCGTTCGAGCCGGTGACCGCGATGACCCGTGGCGGAGTGTCATAGTTGCTCCATTCCGGCCCCGCAAAAGAGCGGAAGAACAGGCCGATATCATTGTCGACCGGCACGCCTGCATCCAAAGCTGCGGCAACCACGGGGTTGGGTTCGGGATAAAGATGCGGAATGCCCGGTGAAACGATGAGCGTGGCAATGGTGTCAAACGCCCCCTGTTTGCGCAGGTCGGCACAGGAGAACCCTTCGCCCTCGGCGTTGGCGCGGGCTGTGGGGTTGTCATCCCAGCAGACCGGTTCCGCCCCGCCTGCGCGCAAGGCGCGTGCGGTTGCAAGACCGGACCGGCCCAATCCCAGAACCGCAACTTTCTGCCCTGAAAAGCCTTTGACCGGGATCATTTCATGTGTCCTTTGCCTAGCTGCGCTTCAAGCCAGTCTGCCCGCTCGACCACGGGCCGTTTCGGGACAAGGACTGTCTGGAAACCAAGTTTCGGTAAGCGGTCGCACAAAGCTTCATATTCCGCAAGAGCGTCAGACAGATCATGCTGTCGCTCGCTGTCCTGAACATAGATTTCAGGCCATGGTGGAAACAGGAACACCCGGCAATCATAGTCAAGCCGCAGAATCTTATCACGCAGTGCATTTTCAAGATTTGTGCCCGTGCGCTCGAACCAGATCAGAGCATCCAGCGCCGACCTGTCAAACAGAACCAGACCAGCTGGAGCATGGGCCATGTCGTCAAAAGCCGTGCCGATCACCTTTCTGCAAAACGCCTCGGGGTCATTCCACGGTAACGCGTTCCCACCGCTATCCTGCTCGGCCCTGACCACACGTCGACCAGGTTCAGGAACCGTTGCGTAGCCACGTTTCGCCATTTCCTGCAGCAGGGTTGACTTACCTCCGCTGGAACATCCTGACAAAACAATTCGGCGGTTGGTCACCGCACCTTCAGCGTTGCAAGACCGATCATCGCCAGGATCAGCGAGATGATCCAGAAGCGGATGACGATGGTCGGCTCGGCCCAGCCTTTTTTCTCATAATGGTGATGGATCGGGGCCATCAGGAAGACCCGTTTGCCGGTGCGTTTGAAGTAGAGGACCTGAATGATCACGCTCAGCGCCTCGACCACGAACAGCCCGCCGACGACGGCCAGAACCAGCTCGTGCTTGGTGGCAACGGCAATGGCGCCCAGCGCGCCGCCCAGCGCCAGCGATCCGGTGTCGCCCATGAAGACCGCCGCCGGGGGGGCGTTGTACCAAAGGAACCCCAGACCCGCACCAAAGAGCGCTGAGGTAAAGATAAAGATCTCACCGGTGCCCGGCACGTAATGCACGTCGAGATATTCGGTAAAGTCGACGCGGCCCACCGCATAGGCAATCACGCCCAGCGTCGAGGCGGCGATCATCGCTGGCATGATGGCCAGCCCGTCCAGACCGTCGGTCAGGTTTACTGCGTTGGCAGCCCCTACGATCACGACAATCGCAAACGGAATATAGAAGATGCCCAGATTGACCAGCGTGTCCTTGAACACCGGCACGGCCAGCTGGTTCTGCAACGCTTCGGGGTGGTGCAACGTCGCCCAAAGCGAAGCCAGCACGGCAATAATCACGCCCAATGCGAGGCGCATCCGCCCCGGTACGCCCTTGGTGTTCTGTTTCGACACCTTGGCATAGTCATCCGCGAATCCGATGGCCGCATAAGACAGGGTCACGAAAAGCACCATCCAGACATAAGGGTTATCCAGACGCGCCCAGACAAGGGTCGAGGTCACAAGAGCCCCGACAATCAGCAAACCGCCCATTGTTGGCGTGCCTGCCTTGGAAAAATGCCCCTCGGGGCCATCATTGCGGATCGGCTGGCCCTTGCCCTGCTTTCTGCGCAGTACGTTGATCAGCGGTTTTCCGAAGATGAACCCAAAGATCAGTGCCGTCATGAAGGCACCGCCTGCGCGGAAGGTGATATACCGGAAGAGGTTCCAGAAATCCCCGCCATCCGACAGGGCGGTCAACCAGTACAGCATGACAATACCTTTCTCACACGAGGCGCATGGGCGTGATCACCCATCAAGCGCGCCCCCTTGCCCCATTTTGCGCAGACCGTCAACAATCGAGGCCAATCCCATGCTGAGAGAGCCCTTGGCCAGCACAGTATCGCCGTCCCTGACCAGCGAAGGCAACCGTTCGGCCATCTCGGTGCTGGTTTCAGACCAGAGGCCGCGTTTCGCCGGAGGCAGCGCGTGGTGCAGTGCCCGCATCAACGGGCCGATACAATGCACCTGATCGACATGCGCCATCGCATTGGCATCGGCCATGGCGGCGTGCATCGCCTCTTCCTGCGTGCCGAGCTCTTTCATATCGCCCAGAAAGGCGATGCGGCGTTTGCCTTGTGAGGCGGCGAGCACGTCCAGCGCGGCCTCCATCGAGGTCGGGTTGGCGTTATAGCTGTCATCCAGCAGTTCGATCTGCCCGCCGCCGGGCAGAAGAATGCTTTCCCGTACACCGCGCCCCTTGACCGGGGACCATGCACGCAGCCCCGCGATAGCGTCATCCAGATCGACACCCAGTTCCACGCAGGCAGCCAAGGCCCCCAGCGCGTTCATGGCGAAATGCGTACCGGCAGAGTTCACCGCAAAGCGGAGTACCTGATCACCAACGGCAGCTTCGGCAGTCACGGTGTTCGCCCCCTGCTGAACGTCGGTCAGCCGGTAATCCGTTGCGCCTTGGCCGAAATCCACGATCCCGGCCCCCTGCCCAAGCGCCGTTTGGCGCAGGATGTCCGCGTGCTCGATATCCGCGTTGACGATTGCCGCGCCTCCGGGTTCGAGCCCTTCAAAGATCGCTGCTTTTTCATGGGCGATGCCAGCGACTGACTCGAAGGCTTCCAGATGCACCGCCGCCACGGTTGTAACCAGCGCCACATGCGGGCGGGCCTGTCGGGCCAGCGGGGCAATCTCGCCCGGATGGTTCATGCCAATCTCGATCACCGCGAATTCAGTGTCGCGCGGCATCCGTGCAAGGGTCAGCGGAACGCCCCAGTGGTTGTTGTAACTGGCCACGCTGGCATGGGTTTTGCCTTGCGTTTCAAGGATCACGGCCAGCATTTCCTTGGTCGACGTCTTACCGACACTGCCGGTCACCCCTACCACACGTGCATTCGTTCTGGCGCGTGCTGCCTGCCCCAAAGCCTCGAGCGCCGCCTGCACATCATCAACGATCAGCAGTGGTGCGTCTGGCGATACGTTGTCGGGAATATGCGAGACCAAAGCCGCGCCCGCGCCTTTCTCAAGCGCTTGGGCCACGAACTCATGCCCGTCCCGCGCCGCTTTCAGCGCAACAAACAGATCACCGGGTTGAAGGGTGCGCGTGTCGATGGAGACACCATCAGCGGTCCAGTCCGTTGTGACCCGTCCACCCGTTGCCTGAGCAGCCTCGGATGCTGTCCAGAGCGTCATGCGACCCTCCCGTCCAGCGCGGCGACGGAAATGCTGGCCTGTTCGGCATCATCGAAGGGCAGCACCTGATCGCCGACGACCTGCCCGGTTTCGTGGCCCTTGCCCGCAATCAGCAGTGCGTCGCCGGGTTGCAGGGCATCGATGCCGCGCAGAATGGCTTCGGCGCGGTCGCCGACCTCGGTCACGCTGACGTCGCCCGCTGCCTCGAGCGCACCTGCCATGACAGCGGCGCGTATGGCGGCGGGGTCTTCGCTGCGTGGGTTGTCGTCGGTGACGAAAACCATATCTGCGTGGTTGGCAGCTGCCTTTCCCATCAGCGGGCGTTTCGTGGCATCGCGGTCGCCGCCCGCGCCGACAATGGCGATCAAACGACCCATCACATGCGGACGCAGCGCCTTGAGAGCGGTGGCCACGGCGTCGGGGGTGTGCGCGTAATCCACAAAAACCGTCGCGCCGTTTTCGCGGGTTGCGGCCAGCTGCATACGCCCGCGCACGGTGGTCAGATGCGGCAGCGTTTCAAAAACCCGTTCGGGGCTGTCGCCCGCGGCAATCACCAGCCCGCAAGCCAGCAGGATGTTTTCGGCCTGGAACCCTCCGATCAGGTTCAGGCGTGTCTGGAAGGTCCGGCCCTGCCACGCAAATCGCAGATCCTGCCCGGTGGCATCGAACCGCTGGTTGATCAGGCACAGATCGGCGTCGCCCAACCCGACGGTCAGCACCGATTGACCGCGCGCCTGGGCGATCCGGCGGACCCGAGACCCCTTGGGATCGCTCAGATTGATGACCGCGGTGCCATCCTGCGGCAGAACCCGGTCGAACAACCCAGCCTTGGCTGCGAAATACGCTTCAAAAGTCTCGTGGTAATCCAGATGGTCCTGCGTGAAGTTCGAAAACCCGGCAGCGGTCAGGTGCACGCCATCCAGGCGGCGCTGTTCGAGGCCGTGGGACGAGGCCTCCATCGCGGCGTGGGTCACACCGTTTTCGGCGGCTTCCGCCAGACAGCGATGCAGGGTGATTGGCTCGGGCGTGGTATGGGCCAGCGGTGCGGTCCATGCCCCTTCGACACCGGTTGTCCCAAGGTTGACGGCGGCATGGCCCAGTTCGGTCCAGATCTGGCGCACAAAGGTGGCAACTGAGGTTTTTCCGTTGGTTCCCGTGACCGCGACAATCGTCTGCGGCATCGCACCGAACCATAGGGCGGCGGCCCCGGCCAGTGCCTGACGCGGGTCTTCGACAACCACCAGCGCCGCGTCCGACGCCGCAAGATCAGCTGCTGCGATTTTCGCCCCTTCGGCATCTGTCAGGATGGCGGCGGCCCCCATGCGCAGGGCGTATTGAATGAACGTGCCGCCATGAACCCGCGTGCCGGGAAGGGCTGCAAACAGGAAACCGTCTTTCACCTCGCGGCTGTCAACGGCCAGACCGGTGATCTCGGGGTTAACCCCGCCTCGCGCGGTCAGGGCCAGCTGGCTGAGTTTCTTTGTCCTTGTGCCCATGACCCACCTCTTGCCGGACAGCCTAGTTTGAGGTCAGCGTTATAGCAGCGCCCGCCTCAGGCTCAAGCCGGGGACGCAAGCCCAGCAGAGGTGCCACGCGACCGATAAGTTCGGCAGCTACTGGCACCGCGGTCCAGCCTGCGGTGCGGCGTTTTTCGCCGTATGCCACGATTGAGGGTTCATCCAGCGTGACGATCAGCACATATTTCGGATCGTAGGCCGGGAAGATCGTTGCGAAAGTGGCGATGACCTTGTCTTCGTAATACCCGCCGCGTGGCTTGGGCTTGTCTGCCGTGCCGGTCTTGCCAGCCACGTCATACCCTTTCACCTCGCCAAAGCTGGCGGTGCCATCCGTCACCACCTTGCGCAGCATTTTCTGCGCCTGACGCGCGGTTCCCTGCGACATCACGCGGGGGCCATATTGTGGACCGTTCTGGCGCAGGATGGTCGGGCTGACATAGTGCCCACCATTGGCGATCGCCGCATATCCCGCTGCAAGGTGCATCGGGCTGGTTGACAGGCCGTGGCCGTAGGAAATGGTCACAGTGCTCAGCTCGCCCCATTTCTTTGGCTTCAGCGGCACACCGCCCGTGGCCTCGACAATCTCGAACGGGGTCGGGTCGAACATGCCAAGCGCATTCAGAAAATCCTGCTGCCGCTGCGCGCCGATCTGCAACGCCAGACGCCCGGTGCCACGGTTCGAACTGTGGACGATCACATCCGCCACGCTGATCTTGCCGTAATTCTTGCCGTTGAACTCTCCGATCGGGAAGCGCCCGATCTTCATCGGGCCGGATGTATCGATGATGGTGTTCGAGTTTACCAGCCCAAGTTCAACCGCCTGCGCGGCGGTGAAAATCTTGAAGACCGATCCCAGCTCGTACACACCCTGCACATAGCGGTTGAACAGCGGGCTGTCCGAGGGATCAAACCCCGAGGTCGGCGGGCGCGGACGATCATTGGGATCGAATGAGGGCAGCGAGGCGGCGGATAAAACCTCGCCCGTATGCGCATTCATCAGAACCGCGGATGCGCCCTTGGCGTTCATGATCTTCATACCGCCATAGAGCACCTGTTCGACCGCGGCCTGAATGGTCAGGTCCAGCGACAGTTGCAGCGGCTTGTTGCCATTGGCCGGGTCGCGCAGATAGTCGTCAAACTGCTTTTCCACCCCGGCCACACCGATCACCTCGGCGGCGCTGACGCCCTCGCGGCCAAAACCGGAGCCGCCCAGGATGTGCGCGGCCAACTTGCCGTTGGGATAGAGGCGCATCTCGCGCGGGCCAAACAGGATGCCGGGATCACCGATGTCGTGCACGGCCTGTTTCTGTTCGGGCGAAATGCGTTTCTTGATCCACAGGAACTTGCGCTTGCCAGTGAAATCCTTGACCAGACGCTCTTTATCCAGATCGGGGAAGATCGCGACCAGCTGATCTGCTGCCGCAATCGGATCGATCATCAGTGGCGGCTGCGCGTAGACGGAATAGGTATCCAGATTGGTGGCCAGAATGCGCCCTTCGCGGTCGACGATATTGGCGCGCTGCATAGCAATCGCGGCCCCCGGCGCATTGGCCAGTGGCTCCTGCACCTCGGACGTTGCCAACATGCCCATGCGGACGCCAACCACCGAGAATGCGCAGAAGAAGAACAGCCCCAGCACCAGCAGACGCCCTTCGGCGCGGGCGCGGGCGCGGTCTTTCATGTCTTCGTGGCGCTTGCGGATGTTTTCACGTTCGATCGCCTTTGGGTTTTCGCCACGGGCGCGGGCGTCAAGGATACGGGCCAGTGGACGAAGGGGCGTGCGTGTCATGGGATCTGCACCTCGCCCAATGCCTGAATGTCGGTGATGGCCTGCAATTCAATCGGGTCAACGATGGGCAGGTCCGGGTCTTCGGCAAAGGCAATCTGATCGGCGCGCCCGAACTGTTCGGCCCGCAGAGGCAGCAGACCAAGGCGTTCAAAATTCAGGTCCGCCAGCTCTCGCAGCCGGTCGGGGCGGTTCAAATAAGCCCATTCGGCGTTCAGGACCGCCAGCCGCACCTGCGCCATGCCGATCTCGCGTTGCAGGGATTGCGTTTCCTTCACCACCTGTTGGGTGCGATAATTCTCCTGATAGGCCCAAAGCGCCAATCCGAACACGGACAGAGCAGTCAACACATACAAAACACTCTTCATCTTGCCCTTCCCCCAAGTTGAGGCATTCCAATGGCGCGGGCCTCAATTTCCCCCGCCGGAGCATCGGTGCGGATCACGACACGCAGCTTGGCCGAGCGCGCGCGCGGGTTTTCCTGCAATTCCTGTTCGTCGGGTCCTACGGCCTTGCGGGTCTTCAGCGTGAATTGCGGCTGGTCCTGTTCCATCTCGGGCGCATAGCGGTTCGCACGCCCTGTTTTGCCCGCGCGCGACTGAAAGAACCGTTTGACCATCCGGTCTTCGATGGAATGGAAGGTGACAACGGCCAGCTGCCCACCGGGTTTCAGCGTACGTTCGGCGGCCATAAGGCCCTGAAACAGCTCTTCATATTCGGCATTCACCGCGATCCGCAGACCCTGAAAACTGCGCGTTGCGGGATGCGATTGCCCCGGTTTCGGGCGCGGCAGACAGGATTCGACAATCTCGGCCAGACGCAGGGTGGTTGTGATCGGCGCCTCGGTTCGCGCCCGGACAATCGCCTTGGCAATCCGGCGGCTGGCGCGTTCTTCGCCATAGTGGAACAGGATATCGGCCAGTTGCGCCTCGGTCGCTGTGTTTACCAGATCGGCGGCGCTTTCGCCTTGCTGGCTCATCCGCATATCCAGCGGACCGTCCTTCATGAAGGAAAACCCGCGCTCGGCCTGATCCAGCTGCATCGAGGACACGCCAAGATCCAGCACAACGCCATCCAGATCCTGCGCGTATTCGTCCATGCGCGAGAATACGCCGGGCTGCATCACCAGCCGGTCGCCGTAATCCTGCGCCCAATCTGCCGCCATTTCAAAGGCCAGCGGGTCACGGTCTACACCGATTACCTTGTCTGCCCCGGCCTCCAACAGCCCGCGCGTATAGCCGCCCGCGCCAAACGTGCCGTCCAGCCAGATGCCCGTGACCGGCGCAACCGCAGCCAGCAAGGGGCGCAGCAGAACGGGGATATGTGGTTTTTCAGATGAGGACGCAGCGCCGGCCATGCCGTTACGCATCCCCGGTGCCGTCTAGGAACTGCATCGGATCAAAATCGTCCGGCAGATCATCCATCCATTCTTCGGTCTTGGCCAGTTCCTCGACCTCGTAGGTCTCGGGCTTCCAGATCTGAAAGGTGTCGCCTGCGGCGATAAAGAACGCCTCGCCTTCCAGACCGATCTTGCTGCGCAGCTTGGCGGGCAGCACAAGGCGCCCGGTTTCGTCCACGTTGGTCGGGAAGGACTGACCATGGAACATGCGCTGCAACATCCGCCGCTGCATCGAGCCGCGCGGCAGGGCATCGATCTTGGCGTCAACCTCGTCAATCGCCTGCATGGTATAACATTCAAGGAACTTGCGGCGGTGGTCACCATAGACAATCACCAGTTCGGGGTTGTCACCGGGCTGCCAGTTGGGATCGGACGATTCAAGCACACGGCGAAACGAGGCCGGGATCGACACCCTGCCCTTCGTATCCACCTTATGGTGGCTTTCACCTCTAAACCTGCGCGCCAAGACGACTGTCCCTTTCGCTTGCGCCCCACCTTGAATTCACGTTCCCCCCGGATGAAAAACGGCGGGTTGATCTGCTGCCACTGATCAACCCGCCGCATTGACCCGCTTTGCGGGATGTCCAGCTGCGCGCGCCACCTGGGGGGATGTCTGCTCGCCCGCGCGCCGGATCTCTTGGTTGATGAAAGCGAGATGCCTGTATGAAACCTGAATATTTTTGGTCGGGGTCGTTTGGTGCCCCTGCTGCCTCGTCCTCATCGGATGTATTAGGGATGACATGGGATTTCATGGAAATCAATAGGAATTTTGCGCAGCGTGTCATGCGGAACACGGCCAGAGCGGAATATAATTGAAGGACTCGAGGCCCGTGACACCAGTTTTAGCGGATGATGAAAAAGCAACCCCTATATATAGGAGAATTTTTCAGCTTAAATTTTTCCCGCAATTTCCCAAGAATTTTGCCGGATTTTCTTTTGGACTGGAAATATTGGCCTCAAATGCACAATCAGCCCTTCGAATCGTTCAGAATTTCGGGTCGTTTTCCAGCAATCTCCCCCACGCGACCACATCGCCCCATGATTTCCCACGCGCGATTCACCCAAGCCTTGTCAACATCGGAACGGACATGTTTTGCCCAATTTTCCGCAGAGTGCGCTCAATTCAAAGGCAGGCCATCGGGAAGGGCCAGATGCCGCCGACAAAGCTAACCTAGGGTCGACCCCATATTTTCAAGGCGCATCGCGGCAAGAAGAAAAAACTGAGCCAATCTATGCATTTGCTGCATAGCAGCATTGATGTCGTGACCTATTGTGCAATTGCAGCATTTGCCTATCTTCAATCTCAAGCAAGGGCCGGACGATACCGGCAAGACAAAAAGATACGGATGATGAGCATGGCAGTCGCAAGCACGCATACAGCAGTAAAGAACGCACCGGCGTTCGGTTTTGGCGCAGTTCTGGAAAACGCAAAGACCCGGTTCGTACGCTATCGTCTGTACCGCCAGACCGTCAATGAATTGTCCGCTCTGTCGAACCGCGAGCTGGCCGATCTTGGCCTGCACCGCTCGATGATCCGCCGCGTTGCCATGCAGGCGGCAAACGAACAAACCGCGCGATAAGCGCAACACGCATACTGAGATCAGGCCCTTCCTCCTCCCTTAGGGTCTGTAATCAGCGGCAACGTCTTCCTCCTCCCTGACGTTGCCGCACCTTATACCGGCCTCAACCCGCCGGACACGGATACATCGGGGCGTCCTCCTCCCTGCCTTGATGTTGAAAGCGCGCGGCGATGTCTTCCTCCTCCCTGACATCGCCGCGTCTTCCTCATACCGGGTTCAAACCCGGGCTCGCATACATCAGGGCTCTCCTCCTCCCTGCTCTGATGTTGACAAGACGGCGGTTCCCTCTCCTCCTCCCTGGGAACCGCCGTTTTTTGTTTTTCGGACACTGGTGTAGGATGGCGTCCTGACATCTGATGCGGAGGACGCCATGGCCGCCTATTTCATTGCGCAGATCAACATTCACGACCCGGACGGATATCAGGGCATCTGGCAGGTTTCATGCCGATCTTCGACCGCCACGGCGGTCGCCTGCTGACGGTCTCATCCAAACCGGTCGAACGGATTGAAGGCGATTGGCCCGAAGGCGGGATTGTGTTGATGGAGTTTCCGGATCTTGCAGCAGCGAAATCCTGGAAGGACGACCCGGATTACATCGAACTGGCGAAGATCCGAAAGGCCACCGCAACCACCAATCTGGTTCTGGTCGACGGGATATGACGCCTCAGAACGGGACGTCATCCTTGTTGGTCAGAAAACGCGAGACCACTTTCTTGATGCCCGCCTTGTCGAAATCGACCTCGACCTTGTCACCTTCTATCCCGATCACCGCGCCGTAGCCGAATTTCTGGTGAAACACCCGTTCGCCCAGCGTGAAACTGGCCAGTGCGGTGGCGTCGATCACCGTGTTGCGGCTTTCGCGGGGTTGCGACATGCCATATTGGCCCTGCCGCGCCTGCAACCGTCTCCAACCCGGCGAGTTATAGACGTTGGCTTCGGCCGCGCGGGTTTCTATGCCTGCCGTCTGATGCCCACCGCCATAAAGGCCCGGAGGTGTCAGCACCTCGACATGGTCCTCGGGCAACTCGTCAATGAACCGTGACGGCATCGAGTTCTGCCATTGCCCGAATACCCGCCGGTTGGCGGCGAAGGAAATCGTACAAACCTCTTCGGCGCGGGTGATACCGACATAGGCCAGACGGCGTTCTTCCTCGAGCCCCTTGAGGCCGGTTTCGTCCATCGACCGTTGCGAGGGGAACAGCCCGTCTTCCCACCCCGGCAGGAAGACGACGGGAAACTCCAGCCCCTTGGCCGCGTGCAGGGTCATGATCGAGACCTTGGCCCCGTCACCGTCCTGTTCATTATCCATGACCAGGCTGACATGTTCCAGAAACCCTTGCAGGTTTTCGAAATTGTCCAGTTGGTTGACCAGTTCCTTGAGGTTTTCCAGACGCCCCGGCGCTTCGGGGGTCTTGTCGTTCTGCCAATGGGCCGTGTAGCCGGATTCGTCGAGGATGATCTGCGCAAGTTCGATATGCGTATGCTCGGGTGCGCCGAACCGCATGGGCGAACCGTCATCGATCACCGAATCGTCGTCCACCTCGATCCGCGGCCCACGCGTCATCGCATTCCACCGGACCAACCCGTCGATCAATTCGCGCAGCGCTTTGCCGCCCTTGCCCTTGATCAGCCCGTTGTCGACTGCGATCCGCGCACCTTCGACCAGAGGCACACCATTCTCACGCGCCACAATCTGAATGGTCTGCTGCGCCTTATCGCCCAATCCGCGTTTTGGCGTATTCACGATCCGCTCGAACGCCAGATCATCTTCGGGGCTGACCACCAGCCGGAAATAGGCCATGGCATCGCGGATCTCCATCCGCTCGTAGAAACGCGGGCCGCCGATCACCTTGTAGGGCAGACCGATGGTCAGGAACCGGTCCTCGAAGGCGCGCATCTGGTGCGAGGCGCGGACGAGAATCGCCATCTCATCAAGGTTCATCGGACGGATACCGCGCGTTCCGCCCTGCATCGCGTCGATTTCCTCGCCGATCCAGCGGGCCTCTTCCTCGCCATCCCAATGACCGATCAGGTTGACCTTGTGGCCGTCCTTGGCATCGGTCCAAAGCTCTTTACCCAAACGGCTTTCGTTGCCCCGAATGACGTTCGATGCAGCCGCCAGAATATGCGGGGTCGAGCGGTAGTTCTGCTCCAGCCGCACGACGTAGGCGCCGGGAAAGTCCTTTTCGAACCGCAGGATGTTGCCGACCTCGGCCCCGCGCCAGCCATAGATTGATTGGTCGTCATCGCCGACTACACAAATGTTTCTTTCGTCATTGATGAGAAGGCGCAGCCATAAATACTGTGCAACATTTGTATCCTGATACTCGTCGACCACAATATACTTAAACCAGCGCTGATATCGCTTTTGCAGGTCCTCATGATTTCGGAATATAGTAATCATGTGCAACAGCAGATCGCCAAAATCCACTGCATTCAGTTCGCGCAGGCGGTTCTGGTATTGGGCATAGAGTTCAATGCCCTTGCTATTATAGGCCCCTGCATCCGATGCAGGAACTTTATCAGGTGTCAGCGCACGGTTTTTCCAATCGTCAATGACTCCCGCTAGATTGCGCGGTGGCCATCGCTTCTCGTCAATATTGTTGACTTTGAGCAATTGCTTGAGAAGACGCAGCTGGTCATCTGCGTCCAAAATTGTAAAATTTGCTTCTAAATCGACCAACTCCGCATGGCGTCTCAACAATTGCGCACAAATCGAATGAAAAGTACCCATCCAAGGTATCGGGTGCTTCACTTGATATGGCAGTTCCGACAGGCGTAACTTCATGTCTCGGGCAGCTTTGTTGGTGAACGTAACCGCCAGTATCTCATTCGGCCGAGCCAATCCGTTCCGGACCAAAAACGCAACTCGCGACATCAGTGTTCTGGTTTTCCCAGTACCCGCCCCTGCTAGGATCAGAACTGGCCCTTTCAGGCGTTCGGCAGCTTCACGTTGCGCTGGATTAAGAAAATCCAATTCAAGCTTGTCGCGAACGGCCATAGCCCGCGCCGACAGGGATGCGCCTTCGAAGGCGTCCATTTCGTCAAAACTGCTCATGACCCCAAACTACGCCGGATGGAGGCCGAGGGAAAGAGTTTGTTCACGGCTTGTTCGCGGAGTTTTTTCACGTCTTTTTGCATTCAATTCTAAACAAAGATGCCGCTGCCCTGTGGGGTTGTTAACCCTCTGTCAAGTCCTGCCCCGGATGCTGGTTCCATTGCTGTGGGAGTGGAACAGATGGAAGCGAAGGAACTGACGGGCGGGTCGTCACGGCTGAAACTTGTGGGCGTTACCCTGATTCTGATCGCGCTGACAGCGGCAGCAGGATGGGGCATCTATGCGGCCCCTGCCCCGGTTGTGGACCGCATGTTGGAATCGGATTTGCGAAAAGACGCCATGCAGCTAAGCCGTCAGGTCGAAAGCCATCTGGACGATCTGGATGCAACGTTTCGGTACCATGAGCTGCACGAGCATGACGCGGAATTCCTGATGCTGCTGCCCGAAACCTCGGACATCTACCGGTTCAAACTGTTTGATGCGTCCGGTCGGGTGTTCTGGTCGACCCGGGCCAGTGATGTCGGGGCCGTGAACACAAAACATTACTTCCATTCAGTCGTCGCCGCCGGAAGGGTTTTTTACAACCACGAGGAAAAACCCGCGGCAGAGGTTGAGTCGATTGACAATGACCCCGCCGGACATGCGGGCCCAATCACCCGACATGTGGCCGAAGTTTATACACCGATCATCAAAGACGGCGTTTTCCTTGGCGCTATCGAGTTTTATTCGGACATCACCAATCTCAGAACCCTGTTCATCACGCGCGTGCGTCTGTCGCTGGCGTTGCTGAGCAGCGTCGCGTTGCTGGCGCTGGCCACGGTCATCCTGATTGTCCACCGCACCAACCGCCGTCAGATGCGTGATCTACACAAGCGCACCGTGAAAGAACGCGAACTGATGGGAGAGCAGCTTCGCCTGGCGCGTGAGGTACGCCTGCTGGGCGAGTTGAACGAGTGGCTGCAATCAAGCCGCTCACTGGATGAGCTTTTCGACATGGTCGCGCGCTTTATGACCCATATCCTGCCCGAGGCCGAGGGGAGCGTGTACGTCTATTCCAACTCGCGCGATGTGCTGGACGGGTGTGCCAGCTGGAACGGGGGAACGCATAAATCTCATATCCATCCGGAAGGATGCTGGGGTTTGAGGCGCGGCCGGACTTATGAGTTCGGTGCCTCTGAGATCGATTTTGTCTGCGAACATGCCGAACCGCATGACGGGCGGCCCTATTTCTGTTTTCCCATTCTGGCCCACGGGGAAACCGTTGGTCTGTTGCATCTCCGCGCGGCTGAGGGGCGAGAGGCCTGTTTCCATAAAAGCCGCAAGCTGGCGCAGCTGTGCGCCGAACAGATCAGCATGGCAATCGCCAATGTCCGTATGCGCGATCAGCTGCATGACCAATCGGTGCGCGACCCGCTGACCGGGCTGTTCAACCGCCGCCACATGACTGAGACATTGCGCAAGGCCATCAGCCGCAGCCAGCAGACCGGCGCCGCGCTGAGCCTGATTGCCGTGGACGTCGATCACTTCAAGAAATTCAACGACACGCATGGTCATGACGCCGGAGACATGGTGTTGCGCGCGGTCGGCGCGGCGCTGGAACAGGGCTGCGACCGGGACGAGATCGCCTGCCGCATCGGCGGTGAGGAATTCATGCTGATCCTGCCCGACAACAGCCCCGAAGATGCCATGACCCGGGCCGAGCAGTTGCGCCAGTCGGTCGAGGCGGTCATTGTCCGCTATGGCGAAAAGGCCCTGCCCCGTATCACAATCTCGGTCGGGGTCGCGCATTACCCCGCCCACGGCACCATGCCGCAGGATCTGATGCGAGCCGCGGATGATGCGCTGTATGTCGCCAAGGACAAGGGGCGCAATCAGGTTCACGTCGCCGCCGGGGCGCTGGAGCAGGCCAGGCGCGTTCCCGCAACGGGTAAACGCCCATCGCCGGAAGCCGCTTGAAAACCTTGCCGAATCGCCCCGCAGGCCGGATCAATCCTTATGGACCTGCACAGTACCTATCCCGGTATTCCCGATCTGAAACGCCGCGCACGCCGTCGGCTGCCGCACTTCGTGTGGGAATATATCGACAGTGGCACCGGGATTGAAACGACGCGGCATCGCAATCGCAAGGCACTGGATGATGTCCGTCTGAGCCCCTCGATCCTGCATGGGGACCTTGAATTCGATACGTCGGTGAAAATCCTGGGCGGCACCTGTCCTTTGCCCTTCGGTATTGCGCCGATCGGGATGTCCGGGCTTGTCTGGCCTGATGCAGAGCGACTGCTGGCGCAGGCCGCCGCCAAGGCAGGCATTCCTTATTCGCTATCGACGGTGGCCAGTCAGAGCCCCGAAGACCTGGCCCCCTATCTGGGCGAGACCGCGTGGTTCCAGCTGTATCCGCCAAGGGACCCAGAAATTCGCATGGACATGCTGAACCGGGCGCGCGGGGCGGGATTTCGAACTCTGGTTCTGACCGCTGACGTCCCGGTGGCATCGCGCAGGGAGCGGCAGACGCGCTCGGGCCTGCGGCAGCCACCGAAACTGACACCGCGCCTGCTGGTACAGATCGCTCAAAGACCCGCCTGGGCTTTGGGTATGCTGCGCAGCGGTGTTCCGCACATGCGCACTCTGGACAAATATATCGATGACCCTGGCGATCTGCCGCCGACGGCCCATGTCGGATACCTGCTGCGGACTTCGCCGGATCTGGATTACGTCAAATGGCTGCGCGATCATTGGGATGGGTCGTTTGTCGTGAAAGGCATCCTGCGCCCCGAGGATGCGGACAGGCTGGAACAGGTGGGTGTGGACGCCCTGTGGGTGTCGAATCACGGGGGCCGACAGTTCGATGCAGCCCCGGCCAGCATCGAGGTTCTTCCCGCGATCCGGAACGCGACCCGCCTGCCACTGATATTCGACAGCGGTGTCGAAGGCGGGCTGGATATTTTGCGTGCGCTGTCGCTGGGCGCGGACTTTGTCATGCTGGGGCGTGCTTTTTTGTACGGTCTTGCGGCACTTGGCGCCAAAGGCCCGGCGCATGTGATCGAAATCCTGAGGCAGGATCTGCACGCGAATATGGGTCAGATGGGACTGGCCGATTTATGTCAGTTTGAGACGAAACGCTAAAATATTGATGCTGCAACGCGGCATCCCTATAAGTGTGCCGAGGCCAAAGGGCGTTTGCGAGCGATAACATGCCGGTTCTACCCAGAAGAACGGATGTACCTGTGCGTATTCTCCGCCCAATAAGACGCCCAAACACCAAAGACCGGGACCTGATATGACAGACTTCAACAAGATCCTGATCGCCAATCGCGGCGAGATTGCCATCCGCGTCATGCGCGCAGCAAACGAGATGGGCAAACGCACCGTCGCTGTTTACGCTGAAGAAGACAAACTGGGCCTGCACAGGTTCAAGGCGGACGAGGCCTATCAGATTGGCGAGGGCATGGGTCCGGTCGCGGCGTATCTGTCGATTGACGAGATCATCCGCGTGGCCAAGCATTGCGGCGCGGATGCGATCCATCCGGGCTATGGCCTGCTGTCTGAAAACCCGGACTTCGTGGATGCCTGTGTCAAGAACGGCATCACCTTCATCGGCCCCCGGGCCGAGACCATGCGCGCATTGGGCGACAAGGCCAGCGCGCGGCGCGTGGCCATCGCGGCCGGTGTGCCTGTCATTCCAGCCACCGAAGTTCTGGGTGATGACATGGACGCGATCCGCAAGGAGGCCGCCGAGATCGGATACCCGCTGATGCTCAAGGCGTCCTGGGGTGGCGGCGGGCGCGGGATGCGCCCGATCCAGTCGGAGGATGAGCTGGAAGAAAAGATTCTGGAAGGCCGCCGCGAGGCTGAGGCCGCCTTTGGCAATGGCGAAGGCTATCTGGAAAAGATGATCACCCGTGCCCGCCATGTCGAGGTTCAGATTCTGGGTGACAAGCATGGTGAGATTTATCACCTTTATGAACGCGACTGTTCGGTCCAGCGCCGGAACCAGAAGGTCGTCGAACGTGCCCCTGCCCCTTACCTGAGCGAAGAACAGCGCGCTGAGATTTGCGAATTGGGCCGCAAGATCTGCGCCCATGTGAACTATGAATGCGCGGGCACTGTCGAGTTTCTGATGGATATGGAGACGGGCAAGTTCTACTTCATCGAGGTGAACCCCCGCGTGCAGGTCGAACACACGGTCACCGAAGAGGTCACCGGCATCGACATCGTTCAGGCGCAGATCCTGATCGCCGAGGGCAAAACGTTGGCCGAAGCCACCGGCGCCGCCAGCCAGGCCGATGTGCATCTGAACGGTCACGCGCTGCAAACACGGATCACCACAGAAGACCCGCAGAACAACTTCATCCCCGATTATGGCCGGATCACCGCTTATCGCTCGGCCACGGGCATGGGCATTCGTCTGGATGGCGGCACGGCCTATGCGGGCGGTGTCATTACGCGGTACTACGACTCGCTGCTGACAAAGGTCACCGCCTGGGCGCCGACGCCCGAGAAGGCGATCAGCCGGATGGACCGCGCCCTGCGCGAGTTCCGTATTCGCGGCGTCAGCACCAATATCGATTTCGTTATCAACCTGCTGAAGCACCCAACCTTCCTGTCGAATGAATACACCACCAAATTCATCGACACGACGCCGGATCTGTTTGCCTTCAAGCGCCGCCGCGACCGGGGCACCAAGGTTCTGACCTATATCGCCGATATCACGGTGAATGGTCATCCCGAAACCAAGGACCGCCCCGAGCCGCGCGCCGACCTGAAAGTCGCCAAGCCCCCCGCGCAGAAGGCCGAGCCGCGGATGGGCACGCGCAACCTGCTGGAGCAGAAAGGCCCGCAGGCCGTGGCGGACTGGATGAAAGCGCAGCGGCAGCTGCTGATCACCGACACCACCATGCGCGACGGGCACCAGTCGTTGTTGGCGACCCGGATGCGGTCGATCGACATGATCAAGGTGGCGCCGACCTATGCCGCGAACCTGCCGCAGCTGTTCTCGGTCGAGTGCTGGGGCGGTGCGACGTTTGACGTGGCCTACCGGTTCCTGCAGGAATGCCCCTGGCAGCGTCTGCGCGATCTGCGCGAGGCGATGCCGAACCTGATGACGCAGATGCTGCTGCGGGGCGCAAACGGGGTTGGGTACACCAATTATCCCGACAACGTGGTGCAGGAGTTCGTGCGCCAGGCATCGAAAAACATCGACGTCTTCCGCGTCTTCGACTCGCTGAACTGGGTCGAGAACATGCGCGTTGCGATGGATGCTGTAATCGACAGCGGCAAGATCTGCGAGGGTACCGTTTGTTATACCGGCGATATTCTGGACCCTGACCGCGCCAAGTATAACCTGAAATACTATGTCGGAATGGCCAAGGAGTTGCGCGACGCAGGCGCGCATGTTCTGGGTCTGAAGGATATGGCGGGCCTGCTGAAACCGGCCTCGGCCAAGATTCTGATCCGGGCGCTGAAGGAAGAGGTTGGACTACCGATTCACTTCCACACCCATGACACGGCCGGTATCGCCAGCGCGACCATCCTTGCCGCCTCTGAGGCGGGAGTGGACGCGGTGGATTGCGCGATGGACAGCTTCAGTGGCAACACGTCCCAGGCAACGCTGGGCACTGTGGTCGAGGCGCTGCGCCATACTGACCGTGACACCGGGCTGGACATCAAGGCGATCCGCGAGATCAGCGATTACTTCGAGGCCGTGCGCGGACAGTATGCGGCCTTCGAATCAAGCCTTCAGGCCCCGGCGTCCGAGGTGTATCTGCACGAGATGCCAGGTGGTCAGTTCACCAACCTCAAGGCGCAGGCGCGCAGTCTGGGTCTGGAAGAGCGCTGGCACGAGGTCGCGCAGATGTACGCCGATGTGAACCAGATGTTCGGTGATATCGTAAAGGTAACGCCCTCGTCGAAGGTTGTTGGCGACATGGCGCTGATGATGGTCAGTCAGGGCCTGACCCGCGAGCAGGTCGAGGATCCGGCGACAGATGTGGCCTTCCCCGACTCGGTCGTCGACATGATGCGCGGCAATCTGGGTCAGCCTCCGGGCGGCTTCCCGAACACCATCATCAAGAAGGTGCTGAAGGACGAGGCCCCCAACACGCAGCGCCCCGGCAAGGACGTGCCTGCCGTCGATCTTGAGGCCACCCGCGCCGAGCTGTCCAAGCAGCTTGAAGGCAAAGAGGTCGATGACGAGGATCTGAACGGGTACCTGATGTATCCCAAGGTGTTTCTGGATTACATGGGCCGTCACCGGATTTACGGCCCGGTCCGCACCCTGCCCACGCGCACCTTCTTTTACGGTATGGAGCCCGGCGAAGAGATCACGGCCGAAATCGACCCCGGCAAGACGCTGGAAATCCGGTGTCAGGCCATCGGCGAGACGGACGAAAAAGGCGAGGTCAAAGTGTTCTTCGAACTCAACGGCCAGCCGCGTGTGATCCGGGTGCCGAACCGGATGGTCACATCAACCACTCAGGCGCGCCCCAAGGCCGAGGTCGGCAACCCCGATCATGTCGGTGCGCCGATGCCCGGTGTTGTGGCCACAGTCACTGTGACCGCGGGCCAGCAGGTCAAGGAAGGCGACATGCTGCTGACCATCGAGGCAATGAAGATGGAAACCGGTATCCATGCCGAGCGTGATGCGACGGTCAAAGCGGTGCATATCCAGCCCGGCGGCCAGATTGACGCAAAGGACCTGCTGATCGAACTGGAATAAGCCATAAAACAATCTAGTGTTCATCAGGCCGTGTGGGAGACCGCACGGCCTTTTTCTATGATTGAGCGGAGACCCATTATGCTTGCAATCACCCCGATCTATGCGGCCCTGGTCGCACTTCTCTACGTCACACTCAGCATCAAAGTGATCCTGCAACGGCGCAGCGACAGAATCTCGGTCGGGGATGGTGGCAGCAAGCTGATGATCAAGGCGATACGGACACACTCGAACTGCGCCGAATACGCCCCGATTTCCCTGCTGCTGATTGCTATGGTCGAGTTGCAGGGCGCGGCCGGGGTTTTGGTCCATCTGCTGGGGCTGATGTTGCTGGCGGGGCGTCTTTTGCATGCGTACGGATTTGGACGGACGCCACAGATCGTCATCCTGCGGCAGGCCGGCATGAGCCTGACCTTCCTCGCCATTCTGGGCGCGGCCTTGGCAAACCTGATTCTGGCGCTTTAGGCCGTCTGGCGGGTGTTACCCTGCCAGAACGGTTGTTTCGATCTGCGGTGCACCCAGCAGAACCGGTATGAACCGGTCATGTTCATGCCGGTCCGGTTTCAGGATGGTAGCGCCGATCAGAATCATCGCGGCAAGCATCACGATCTTCAGGTCTGCAACGGATATCATGACGGCACCTCCTGCCTGTGTTTTGTTGATTTGAGTTACGGGTTGAACGGGTCACGGGCCGGATTCCGTCGAAAAGATTTTTCCCGCTTTTTGTGTTTTTCCGCTTGCAGCCCCGCGTGGGAATTTATACATCCCTCCTCACTCAACGGCGCGGGCGTAGCTCAGGGGTAGAGCATAACCTTGCCAAGGTTAGGGTCGGGCGTTCGAATCGCCTCGCCCGCTCCATTGAGAGGTCTTCGGACCACATATGTATCTGATGCGGGCGTAGCTCAGGGGTAGAGCATAACCTTGCCAAGGTTAGGGTCGGGCGTTCGAATCGCCTCGCCCGCTCCAGATACCAAACCTTCCGAACATGCTGGTTCTTCTGCCCCCGTTGCGGCATTCTGAATGCAATTTGCAACACGGGATGTTCGCATGTCTGATTATGTTATCCGCCCCTTGACCGCTGATGAGTTGCAGGAGGCTGTGGATTGGGCCGGGCGTGAGGGGTGGAATCCGGGCCACCACGATGCCTTGTGTTTTCGCAGTACTGACCCTTACGGGTTCCTGGGCGGTTTTCTGGATGGCGAAATGATCGCGTCTGTCTCGGCGGTGAATTATGACGATGATTTTGCCTTTTTGGGTTTCTACATCGTCAAGCCGGAATACAGACACCATGGCCACGGGCTTGAGATTGCGCAGCATGCGCTGGCCCATTGCACCGGGCGCAACATGGGTCTGGATGGCGTGGTCGAGCAGCAGGACAACTACCGGAAATCCGGATTCGCCTTTGCCTATAACAACTACCGCTTTTCAGGGCGGGTTGCCGATATCTTGCGCGCGCTGGCACCGACCGCTGGTGTTGCCGTGCTGAGCACGGTTTCTGATGCGTTAAGGGACTATGACCGTCAGCTTTTCCCAGCCCCGCGCGATGCGTTCCTGCATGGTTGGCTGAGCGCAAGCGGCCATGTGTCCCGCGTGTTTTCCGAAGACGGGCAGATCAAAGGCTATGCCACGCTGCGCCCCTGTCAGACCGGATACAAAGTCGGGCCGTTATTTGCGGACCGCGCCGACATTGCCGAAGCGCTGCTTGCAAGCGTGTTAAAGGCTCTGCCCGAAGATCAAAGTGGGCAAGAGGTGTTCATCGACATGCCACAGCCCAACAACGCCGCCTTTGCATTGGCCGACAGGCTGGGGCTTGTGAAAGTGTTCGAAACGGCCCGGATGTATTCCGGCGATCAGCCGGATATCGACCTGAGCCGCATCTATGGCGTGACAACGTTTGAGTTGGGTTAGAACGCCTTGAACGTCATCGTCGTCAGCGAGCGTTCGATATCGGGAATCACCAGCAGGTGTTCGTTGATGAAATGGCCCACATCCTCGGTTTCGGGGATGTAGAGCTTGAGCATCAGATCAAACTCACCGCTGGTGGAGTAAAGCTCTGAATGTATTTCGCGCAGGGCGATTTCCTCGGCGACCTTGTAGGTGGTGCCGGGTTTGCAGCGGATCTGGATGAATACGCAGGTGGACATGGCTTGGCCCTGTTGGTTCATGTTGTCTGCAAGCTGACATGGTGCCGGGCCGGGTGCAATCCCTTGCAACAGTTTGCAGCGATTGCAACGCATGGTCTGGATCAACCCGCCCCACCCCGTCTATAAGCGCGCCTGTAGCAAAAGGATTTCGCCCATGCGCACCGCTTCGATCAGCCGCAAGACCGCCGAAACCGATATTTCGGTCAAGGTCAATCTGGATGGCACCGGTACATATGACAATCAGACCGGCGTCGGGTTCTTTGACCATATGCTGGACCAGCTGGCGCGCCACTCGCTGATCAATATGACAATCCGCGCCAAGGGCGACTATCACATCGACGATCACCACACGGTCGAGGATACCGGCATCGCGCTGGGTCAGGCTTTGACACAGGCCCTGGGCGACAAGAAGGGTATCCGGCGCTATGGCGAATGCCATCTGCCGATGGATGACGCGCAAGTGCGCTGTGCGCTGGACCTGTCGGGCCGCCCGTTCCTGATCTGGAATGTCGATCTGCCGACGCAAAAGATCGGTACGTTCGACACAGAACTGGTGCGCGAGTTTTTTCAGGCGCTCAGCACCCATGGCGGCATCACCCTGCATATCGACCAGTTGCACGGCTTCAACAGTCACCACATCGCCGAGGCCGCGTTCAAGGCCGTTGCACGCGCGTTGAGGGATGCGGTTGAGACCGATCCGCGCAAAGCGGATGCGATTCCGTCGACCAAGGGCGCGTTGTAAATGCTCACAGCCATAATTGATTACGAAAGCGGCAATCTGCATTCAGCGGAAAAGGCGTTTCAGCGCATGGCGCAAGAGGTCGGCGCAGGTGACGTTGTTGTCACCTCGGACGCGGATGTAGTTGCGCGTGCGGACCGACTGGTTCTGCCCGGTGATGGTGCCTTCCCGGCCTGTGCTGCCGAGCTGCGCGGCCACAAGGGTATTTATGACGCGATGGTCGAAGCGGTCGAACAGAAGGGCCGCCCTTTTCTGGGCATCTGCGTTGGCATGCAACTGATGGCAACCAAAGGCCATGAATACACCGAGACCGATGGTCTGGGCTGGGTGGCAGGCGATGTTGTTCGAATCGAACCGTCAGATGCCGCTTTGAAAGTGCCGCATATGGGCTGGAACGATCTGGTTCTGGAAAGCGATCACCCGATCTTTGCCGGGGTGAAATCAGGCGATCACACCTATTTCGTCCATTCCTACCATTTTCGCGTGTCCGACCCGGCGCAGCGATTGGCTTATGTGGAATACGGGCAGGACGTCACGGCCGTGATTGGCCGCGACACGATGGTTGGGATGCAGTTTCACCCCGAGAAAAGCCAGGATGTTGGCCTGCGTATGCTGGGCAACTTCCTGACCTGGAAGCCCTGAGGCTTACTGAACCCGCGTCCAGGTTTGACCGCGGCAGATCAGGCCGCCCGCCACGCAGCCCTTGACGGTCAGCTTGTTCTGGCCGTCCAGAGACATTTTCGAGTTGTAGGTTTTGTCGCGGTCGGGGGCCCAGATCTTACCGCTGTCATAGCTGCCGCCCCCTTCGGGGACCATGTCCCAGATGATCTTTTTGCCAAGGTTCTCATATTCCAGCTGCTGGTTGCCATCGGCGTCGAACGCGCTGTCGATGGTGCCGCAGATCGCACTGCCGCATTCGGAAATCGTCACATGCAGATAGCCACCCGTGTCGCCCGGCGCGGTTTTCCACAGGCCGTCAACCGGATCGTCTGCAAAAGCAGCTGTAGCAAGCAGCATCAGGCCCGCTGAAAGAGTAAAAGTCTTCATGATTTTCTCCCTGTTTTGTGGGCAGTCTGACCCGCTAATGGGCGGCGGGCAAGAATGACCCAGCGTCGCGTTGCATCCCCTGCCCTGCTTGTGCGATATCCCGCGCGTGTAACAGTGATATAGGGCCGCCCGACATGATCCTCTACCCCGCCATCGACCTCAAAGACGGCAATGCCGTACGCCTGCTGCGTGGTGAAATGGACAAGGCCACCGTGTTCAACGAAGACCCGGCCGCTCAGGCCCGTGCCTTTGTCGAGGCGGGGTGCGAATGGCTGCATCTGGTCGACCTGAACGGTGCATTCGCAGGCGAGCCGGTCAACGCAGCACCGGTTGAGGCAATTCTGAAAGCGTGCAAGGTGCCCGCGCAACTGGGCGGTGGCATCCGCGACATGGCCACAATCGAAACATGGATCGAGAAGGGGCTGGCGCGGGTCATTTTGGGCACTGTCGCTGTCGAAAACCCCGATCTGGTGCGCGAAGCAGCCAAAGCCTTTCCCGGCAAGGTCGCTGTTGGCATCGACGCACGCAATGGCATGGTAGCCACCAAGGGTTGGGCCGAAGAGACCAATGTTCAGGTCACCGATCTGGCCCGTAGTTTCGAAGACGCGGGCGTTGCGGCAATCATCTACACCGATATCAATCGCGACGGTGCCATGCAGGGCCCGAACATCGAAGCGACCGCTGCCCTGGCACAAGCCGTTTCCATCCCGGTGATCGCCTCGGGCGGTGTCAGTTCGCTGGACGACCTGATCGCCCTGCGCGATTGCGGCGTTGCGCTGAACGGCGCGATTTCAGGCCGGGCGCTTTATGATGGCGCGATAGACCTGGCCGAGGCCATCCGCGCCCTGTCGTGATCGGTTATTGCGCGGCTGCGGCGGTCAGCTTGGCCAGTGCACCGCGCATCTTTTCGATGACCGGTGATTTGTCGACATCGTTCAGGTCGTCCAATGTCTCTTTCGGGTCTTCATAGATCAGCCAGACCTGGCCATTGGAGTCTTCGTACGCCTGCACCTTGAGAGGCAGAAACAGCCCGGCGCGCGGGTCGATCTGCATGGCTGGCGTACCCAGCGCCGGGTTGCCGAAGATCAGCACCTGATTGGCAGGAATGGACGTACCGATCTTTTCCGCCCCGGCCGCGTGGTCGATGCGGGCAAACACGGTTGCACCTGCATTTCCGACGGCGGCTTCCAGCGCGTCCAGCGCCTCGGCCACGGATTTGTCGGTTTGAACCTTGATCAGATCATCTGCCATTGCGGTCAGCGCGCCTCCGATTGAAAAAACACAAGCCAGTATCAGTCTACGCATATCGATATTCCTTCTGTGAAATTCACCCCAGTTTTCACAGAATTGAGACCTCTCACAATCACAAGTCTGGCATCGGCAGGGCTTTGCCGCTAGAGGTGCGCCCATAAAGGATATCCTATGCTGAAAACCCGGATCATTCCCTGCCTTGATGTTGCCGATGGCCGAGTGGTCAAAGGCGTAAATTTCGTGGGCCTGCGCGATGCGGGCGACCCGGTGGAATCGGCCAAGGCCTATGATGCTGCCGGAGCGGACGAGATCTGCTTTCTCGACATTCACGCGACCCATGAGAATCGCGGCACCATGTTCGATGTGGTGCAGCGTACGGCGGAACAGTGTTTCGTGCCACTGACCGTGGGCGGTGGGGTGCGAACAAAAGACGATGTGCGCGCCTTGCTGCTGGCGGGGGCGGACAAGGTCAGCTTCAACTCGGCCGCGGTTGCCAATCCGGATGTGATTGCCGAAGCGGCAGATCAGTTCGGCAGTCAGTGCATTGTCTGCGCCATCGACGCCAAGACCGTCAGCCCCGGCAAGTGGGAGATCTTTACCCATGGTGGGCGCAAACCCACCGGCATTGACGCGGTTGCCTTTGCAAGAACCGTGGTCTCCAAGGGGGCCGGTGAAATCCTGCTGACCTCGATGGACCGCGACGGCACCAAATCCGGGTTCAACCTGCCGCTGACCCGCGCCATTTCCGACGCGGTGGATGTGCCCGTGATCGCCTCGGGCGGTGTTGGTACTTTGGACCATCTGGTCGAGGGCGTCACCAAGGGCGGTGCAAGCGCCGTGTTGGCGGCATCGATTTTCCATTTCGGCGAATACACCATCCGCGAGGCCAAGGAACATATGGCCGCAGCTGGCATCCCCATGAGGCTAACATGAGCATCTTGCACGATCTGGCCGCCACGATCGAGGCACGCAAGGGGGCTGATCCCGAAAGCAGCTGGACGGCCAAGCTGCTTGCGAAAGGCCCTGAGAAATGCGCCGAGAAATTCGGTGAAGAGGCCATAGAGGCCATCATCGAAGCCGTAAAAGGGGATCAGGTTAAGCTGACCTCGGAAGCGGCGGACGTGTTGTATCACCTTCTGGTCATGCTGGCCGCGCGGGACGTGGCGCTGGATGATGTTCTGGCCGAGCTGGACCGCCGTCAGGGCACCAGCGGTATCGCCGAAAAAGCTGCCCGCCCCAAAGGGTAACGTCCGGGTTCCGCACTGGCTCCTGGGCCGTTATACTCGGATGCCAGACTGTCAGGGCGAAGGCGCGTTATGATCCGAATTTTGATGCTTGTGGCAACCCTTGCCATCGTCGCTGGCTGCGCCGCGCCGCCGCGCTCGACCGGGGATGAGGTGCAGCGGCTCGCCACGGAGATTCAGGGCCTTGGCCCGGATATCGACCCTGAGGAGGCCCGACGCGCAGCGGGAATTGCTTACGCCTATACCGCTCAGCTGGTCGAGGAATACCAGATCACAGACCCGCCCCTGATCCATAACATGAAGGTCAACAAGGGGCTGCGCCCGCGTGGGCTGTGCTGGCATTGGGCCGAGGATATCGAGCGGCGGCTGAAACAGGAAAACTTCCGGACACTGGAGCTGCACCGTGCCATTGCAAACGCGGACAACCCGACGCGGATCGACCACAGCACCGCAATCATCAGCGGTAAAGGTGCGACGCTGTATGACGGTGTCGTATTGGACCCGTGGCGTTATGGCGGCGTGTTGTTCTGGTCTCCGCTGGTCGAGGATACCCGGTATGACTGGGTTCCGCGCGACGTGGTGCTGGAAAAGCGGCGGAAGGAACAGGTCGCCCGTCTGAAACCTTACGTCCCCGCCAAACCCTAAAGCTTGGACGAGATGATCCCCGTCGAAAATCCGCCCATGCGCAATTCGCCAAACAGGCGCTGATATTCGATCTTTGGGCAACGGTTCATCACCACATCCACGCCACGGGCCTGAGCCTTTACCGCCGCTTCAGGGTGTTCCACGCCAATCTGCATCCAGATCGTACCGAGCGACGGGAAAGCCTCCAGCGCCTCATCTACAATGGGTGGCACGGCCTCGGACCGCCGGAAAATGTCCACCATGTCTACAGGCTCGGAGATCTCTGACAGGCTGCCGCGAACCGTCTGACCAAACAGGTCTTTGCCCGCGTGGCCCGGATTGACGGGAATCACCTTGAACCCTTTCAGCGACAAATAGCGCGCCACGTAATAGCTGGGTCGCACAGGGTTCATGGAAACGCCGACAACGGCCACCGTCTTGGTGCGTTGCAAAATAGCCTTAAGGTACTGATCGGAATAGTCTGGCATGCCCTATCCTTAACAGGGTTCCAAAAAGAAAAAAGCGCCCAAGAAAGCTTGGGCGCCAGTTGTTGGAACGAGGGACAGTGAAATGACCCGCGGCAGTTCCGTTCCGCGGTCACTGTGACATTTAAGCATGGATCCGTTAAAAAAAAGAGGGGTGGCGCATTTTTGTGATGACTTTTCACAATTAGCTGAACCCTGCCTACTCCCCATAGAGAATTGCGGGCCAGTTTTCTTCTGCCATCGCAATGTATCCTGTTTGATTCTGCTGCCAGATTTCCTCGACCGCGGGTGAATGCGTCAGGTAAAGACGCCCATCGACCACCTGCCACGTATTCGGATCCGTGCTTTTCAACACACCCATCGCCATCCCGTACGAGCAATAACCACCGAACTGCGGCGCAAAGGCGCGCGGGTTGCCTTCAAAGAGCTCGCGATTTGCCTGCGATTTGAAATGCCACCGGGCGCCCTTCCACATGACCGCGTTTTCGGGTGCCCCTTTTGAAGGCGCGTCGCTGTCAAAATAGGACACGGGATCATACCCCGCCAACGCCACACCGTCAGTGGCGTAATACACGGGATTGTCCTGCGCAAACACGGCAGGAGCCAGCAATACAGTGCTCAGCGAGCTCATAAAAGTACGTCGGTTCAGCATCGTCATATGGGAATCTGCACATTCAAGACCATCAAGATGCAACTTTTCGCGTTTTTCGGAACCCCTGTTGACGCGGATGTGAACGAGTGTTCGCCAGTTGAAACTTAGTCAAAGATGTCTTCGATCACGTCCCATGCTTCGTCGAACACGCGCGCAAGCATGGTCTTCTTCCTCTTTTTGCGCTTTGCTTTCCGAGGGGCAGCATGAGACACAGCTACGCGCAGCGGTTCGGGTTTGTGTACTTTCCGCGCGGGCAGCATCTTCAGTTTGTGCAGCGGCGCTCCACAGCTGGAGCAGCTAAGCTCGTGCCGTTCCTTGCCTTTCAGGATCAGGGCAGCCCGGGTGCCGCAATAGCAGCAGGTCGCGATTTTGGCAGGGCCGGGAATGACGCTCTCCTTTTTTCAGGGTCGCGATGCATATAAGGCGATTGCCGCGGCATTTGAGACGTTCAGCGAACCAAATCCCCCGGCTGCGTCAATTTTAACCAACTGATCCACGGTTTCCTTTGTCTTCTGCCGCAAGCCCGGACCCTCCGCGCCCAGCACAAGCGCGACAGGGCGGTCACGGCCATCGCTTAGCGCACCTTCGATTGTCATGTCGGCTTCTCCGTCCAGCCCAAGGACCAGAAAGCCCATGCCCTGAAGCTCGACAATCGCGTCTGCAAGGTTGCGCACCCGCAGATAAGGCTGCCGCTCAAGCGCACCGCTGGCGGTTTTTGCCAGTGCCCCGGTCTCGGGCGCGGAATGGTGGCGTGTGCCGATCACAGCACTGGCCCCCAGAACTTCGGCCGAGCGCAGAATCGCCCCGACATTGTGCGGGTCGGTGACCCGGTCCAGCAGAATGACGCGAGGGTTTTCGCGACCGATGCAGTTATCTGCCAGACTGCCCCATTCCAACGGCTTGACCTCCAGCGCTGCGCCCTGATGCACGGATCCAGCATCGATGGGCGCAGAAAACTTGCGCGGGTCGACTATCTCGGCCTCGATCCCAGCAAATTCAATAGCTTCCGCCAGTTTATCGCATGCATTCCGCGTCACCATCAGGTGTAGTTTTTGCCGTTTTGGGTTCATCAGCGCATCGCGAACCGCGTGCAGGCCAAACAGCCAGACGGTTTCTGCAGCGGCAGCTTTGCGCGCCTGTTCCTTTTCGACGACCCATTTGGGTTTCTTCATTTCAAGGGCCTCCGGGCCGGGAATTCGGTTTCCTGCGCCAAAGGGAAATTTTCCTGTTGACGCTCCTTTGGTGCGCTAGTAATCACGCCTCCACGTCAGGTGCAACGCCTGACAGTGGGCGACAGGCCGCAAGGTGTGGCAGGGGACTGTAACTCCCTCGCGGAGACGCACGCCTGGTTCGATTCCAGGGTCGCCCACCATCTTTCCAGCGTATTCCGAAGATGGTCAGGACTCGTGTCCCGCACTGCGTTATTGTCTGGCAGCTATGTTATTGCTGTTGGTCTGCCCCCATTCTCAGATGCGACAGACCTGATCCGTTTTACACATCTTAAACCGGCGCTAACGCGACCGGATTGTGAACGAAGGGTGCCGCGTGGCCTTCGCCACCACATGTCATGACGTTCAGATCAATGCGCCGGTCGATTGCGCACCTATTCCGCAGCCGGGCGCATCTGCGCTATGCGGTTGAACCAGCCTATGATGTCGTCCAAATCCGCAGGCAGCTCTTCGGCCGCACCTTCGGCGAAAGCGTTGAATTTTTCCGCGTTCAACCCGTTCACGCCGACCAGCACCGGAATATCCAGCGCCAGCGCTTCGCCGATCACCGGGCGGAACCCCCGCCCATCAGACTCATGTTTACCGAATTTGTTGATAATCAGCAGGTCCGGTGCGTTCGCAAGCGAGGCAGTCACATACCCAACCGCCTGTTCCAGCGCTGCGGGGTCCAGACGGCAGCCGCGCGACTGCGAGCCCAGCGATTGCGAGATACGGATGGTATCCCCATCCGGCAACACGCGGACATCCATGTCGCATTTGCTGCTGTCGGTACATTCCGTATTCGTCTGGACGACACCGGCCAGTTTCGCGCCGGATGCCAGCAGACGCTCAGCAACAGCGCTCAGCAAGCGATCCGTCGCGCCGCGGTCGGTGGTAGTGACATAGGCCAGATGCATCTTGGACCTCTTGTAATTCGATTGTGACGTTTCAAATAGCACGCAAGGCGCAGCCCGACCACTCCCCCAGTCAAGGAAGCGGCGACAGACCAATCACAGGTGTGTGCAGGTGAAGAAGAACCGCATAAGCGGCCAGTGCGGTCAGCCAGACCCAAGGGCGTGGCCAGGGTCGCGGTGAGCGCAGTGAGAACCGCGCCGTATTTCGGGACAACCGAACCCATTCAAAGCCCATCTCACGCGATTTACGCCTGTCGATCAGGATCGTGCCCATAACAGAAAATCCGGCAAACAGGCCAAACAGGATCACATGTGACAGGCTTCCATTGGCCAGAAGATGCGCCAAGGACCACAACAGCAGCGCGGCTAGGATCGGGTGGCGGGTGGTGCGCAGAATACCGGGGTGTTCGGGGTCAAAAGGCCTTTTGCCCATCCCACCGAAAGAAAACGGGTTCTGGATCGCAAGCCCGGCCACAGCCAGCCAGCACACCACGGGCATGATCAGTATTGGCACCCAGCGCAAGACTGCGAACGGCGGAATGACCTCGACATAGGGGGCGTTTGCAGCGGCGACAATCAGCCAGGCCAGCACGGCCAGCGACAGAAGTGAATAGGCCGCGAAATACCCCCGGCGCCCGAGCGTGCCGATCAGCCAGCCCCGCACGGTGGGCCGTACAGGAATTGCATGGCTGAGCAGGAAAACGATGAGTGCTGCAAGAAATAGGCCCCAACCGGTCATGATATTCTCCAACGTGTTGGGGTCGGTCTAGAGTGAGAGGGCAGCGACTTCCTTGCCCGAAATCAAGTTGGGTCACAGGGGCGAATACACCGCCCCTGCCCTGTATTACAGCCCAAGCGCCGCGCGGCGTTCTTCGGCAAAGCCCTGCACGATGCGGTCGGCGATCAGTGCCAGAATCGCCATCGCGGCCCCGGCAGATATGCCCAATCCTACATCCGCCTGACCCAGCGCCAGATATATCGACTGGCCCAGACCGGTGGTCCCGATCAGTGCCGCGATGACCAGCATGGCAAAGGCATAAAGGATGGTCTGGTTCAGCCCAAGCAGGATGGTCGGGGCCGCATAAGGCGCCCTCACATCGCGCATGATCTGCCACTCGGTCGCGCCGCTTGAAATTGCGGCCTCCATCATCTCATCCGGTGTATTGACCAGCCCGTGCCGCGTGTAGCGGATCATCGGGACAATCGCATAGGCACAGATGGCCAGAAAGGCCGAGAACTCGCCAATCTGGAACACCATCAGCACCGGGATCAGGAACACGAAAAGGGGGATCGTCTGCAACATGTCACAGATCGGGCGAACCACGTTCCACACAGGCTGCCATACCGCGCTGGCAAGGCCGATCAGCCCACCCGCCAAAGCGCAGGTAAACACCGCTGCACCGCTGAGATAAAGCGACAGCAGCGCCCTTTCCCACAGGCCCGAGACGAGGATGGTGCAGAGCAGCCCCACGCAGAGCGCGGCCAGACGCCAGCCCCCGGCAACCCAGCCCAGCGCGGCAGCGCCAGTCAGGACAAAGGGCCACGGCAGGTTCGCGATACCGGTTTCCAGCATTCCAATCAGAATCAGAACGACCAGCCCACCAGTCAGCCGTCCGCGCCACACCATCAAAAGCGCAATCCCGGCACCGGCCGCAAACAGGCCAAAGCTCATGCTCGACGTCCACTGGAAACCCCATGTGAAGGGCAGCACCGCCTGATCCAGCCCGATCCGCAGCGGCAGCAGTACATAGAACAGCGAGTTGTTTTTGAGGGCGTCCAGCCACTGGCCATTGGCCTGCGTGAATGCGGTCAGGCCGCTGTCCACGGCTTCGGCCATCGGGTCCAGCAGGGTCAGCTCCGCAGGGTTTGGCAACCACGCCCAGAAGGCCGCCGTGAAGACAACAGCAAAACCCAGCATCGCCCAGACAACACGGCTGTCATAGCGTTTACGCTCGGTCGCCAAAGTGCCGCTCATCCGGTCGATCACCACGGCAAAGACCACGATAACCAGACCCGCCATCAGCGACTCGCCGAACTGCGCCTTGCGCATGGTCAGCAGAACCTCCCAGCCGATATCGTTGAACCCGCCGATGACGGCGGCGATGATAACCATCGACAGAGCAGCCATCAGACATTGGTTCACACCGACCATGATCTGAGTGGTGGCGGCAGGGATTTCGACCTGGAACAGCTGCTGGAACCGAGTGCCGCCAGACATGATGGCCGCCTCTTTGATTTCGGGCTCTACCCGTTCCAATCCCAGCATCACATTGCGCGCCATTGGCGGTGCGGCATAGATGGCCGAAGCAATCAGACCAACAACAGGACCAAATCCAAACAGCAGCAGCAGCGGTGTCAGATAGGCAAAGGTTGGCACCGTCTGCATGATGTCCAGCACGGCCTGCACAAAGGATTTCACCTTTGGCACTTCGTTGGCGAGGATGCCGATGGCGCCCCCAATGACCAGCGCCACAGGGACAGACACGGCGACAAGCGCCAGCGTATTCATGCTTTCGGCCCAATAGCCCGAGGCCAAAACAAAGCTGAGGCCCAGAAAGCCAAGTGCGGCCATGGACAAGCCGCCCAGATACCAGCCCAACGCGGTCACGATCCCGATCAGAATGGGCCATGGCGTTTTGCCCAGCACGAAATTCGCCCAGTTCATTGGGTGGGTCATCAGGTCCGAAAACAGCCGCATTGCCGGTTTGATCAGGTTCAGAAACCAGTCCAGAAACGCGCCAACCCATTGGGTTGCAGGCAGTTCCCACGCGGCGGGCCACTTGAACAGCCACGGGGCGATACCCTCGAGCGCGAGGCAAACTGCACCGACGATAACAGTTATCAGGGCGGCCTTCGCACCTGCCGTCAACTGCGCACTGCGCCGTGTCGGGAGGTCGGTTATGGCGGTCATGTCTCGTCCACCTGAAGAGCTGCGGCCAGATCGGACGGATGCACCGTGCCAACGACATTGCCCGCCTCATCCCGCACGGGCACGGGTTCATACAGCTCCATGCAATGCGCAAGGGCTGCGTCCAGCGTCATCGAGGTGGTGAGGCCGGGATCATCGGGGCCACATTCCGCCTCGCTCCGCATGACCGAGGCGACCTTGGCGTGTTGACCTTTGGCGACATCCTTCGAGAATTCGCGCACGTAATCATCCACCGGGCGCAACACGATATCAGTGGGCGTTCCGATCTGAACAATCTTGCCGTCGCGCATGATGGCGATGCGGTCGGCCAGCTTCAGCGCCTCTTGAATGTCATGGGTGATGAAGACGATGGATTTCTTCAGCGTCGCCTGAATGCGCAGGAATTCATCCTGCAACTGGCGACGGATCAGTGGATCAAGCGCCGAGAACGGTTCGTCCAGAAACCAGATGTCAGGGTTTACGGCAAGACTGCGGGCGATACCCACCCGCTGCCGCTGCCCGCCGGAAAGCTGTCGCGGGAAGCTGTCTTCGCGCCCTTCCAGACCGACCAGGGAGATCACCTCCTGCGCGCGCGCCAGCCGTTCCTTCTTGCCCACACCCTGCACGCGCAGCGGATAGGCCACGTTTTCAGAAACGGTCATATGCGGGAACAGGCCGAAATGCTGGAACACCATGCCCAGTTTTTTGCGGCGCAACTCGGTCAGGGCCTTCTTCGAGGCTCCGATGACATTTTCGCCGTCCACCCGAATCTCACCACCCGTGCCGGGCAGCAGCTGCGAAATGCAGCGGATCAGCGTGGATTTGCCCGAGCCTGACAGGCCCATGATGACGAAAAGCTCGCCCTCCTGAACTTCGAAATTGGCATCCTGAACGGCAGGGATCAGCCCCTGTTCCCGAAGGGCGGCGGCAGCCTTGTCTGCGTCATTCCCTGACCGAGACAGCGCGTCGGTCAGGGCTTTGTCAGCGCCGGGGCCAAACACCTGCCAGAGATTCCGGCAGGCGATGGCTGGCATGGTCGTGTCCGTCACTTACGCGGGCTCACTGGGTTGCCGCGTCAACAACCGGACGCCACTTGCCTTCGTTTTCGGCCATCCATGCGGCGACAACTTCTTCGACCTTTCCACCGTCAACGTCGATCGCGCCCATCATCGGCTGCTGGTCTTCAACCGCCAGCTGATAATTGGTCAGGATTTCAAAGGCTGCTGGCCATTTCTCTTCCATACCGCTCCAGCCAGCTTTGAAGATGCGCGAGGGCGAGAAGTCGCAGTCATTGACAGCGTTCGGGTTCGGGCCCCAGGCCGGATCACTAAAGCACGCCTCTTCACCGGCGGGCAGTTCAACGAATTGAACGTCATAGGCCGACATCGCCCAATGCGGCTGCCAGAAAGTGATCAGCAGCGGCGATTTGCGTTCGGTCGAGGCGCGCAATTCCGCGATCAGCGCCCCTTCGGACCCTGCTGGTACGGCTTTGAACGGCAATTCCAAACCGGTCATGCGATCCGCGCCCGGAGTACCCCAATCGGCCGGGTAGTCGACCAGACGACCACCGGGCAGAGTTTCCGCCGTCGCAAAGACCTGCGCGCAATCTTTCAGCGCTTCCCATGCGGGCAGGCCCGGGCACAGATCGGCCACATGCGCCGGGTATGCGATGCCTTCCTTGGCATCCAGACCCAGATCACCGATTTCGACCACAGTACCTTCACCGATTTTCTTGGCGTATTCATCGGAAACGTTGGAAGACCAGATTTCCAGTGTCGCGTCGATGTCGCCATCGGCCAGCGCCTGGAACTGGTTCATCATACCCGCGGTCACATATTCGACGTTGTACCCGGCTGCCTTGAGCATCTCACCCGCCACATGCGTGGTCACGTGCTGGCCGGTCCATTCGTTGATCGCCAGTTTGATCGGTTCATCCACGGCACCCATATCCGCCGCCTGCGCTGCGCCTGCAACGCTCAGAGCCATTAGGCTTACACTTAGTTTTTTCATGGACTTAACTCCCTGTCATATTTGTTTTGCCCATCCCGGCAAGGTTTTCCCCGCCGGTCTTTCTGTCTGATGACAATGCCATGCCGCAGCATGCACAAATTTGGCTGGAAAAGAACAGTGATCCGTTTCCAAATTGTGGAAAAGATCTTGCTGCCAGTTTGTTTCCCCCTCCCGGCTCTCTTTATGCATCCAACCCGGCTTGCCCTTGTTCCATTTCGCTAAGACGGGACGTTGACTGACGAGTCAATCAGAAAACATTTTGCCACCTTTTGTCGAGAACTTCTTTCAAAAATCCGCATTTTTCTGCGAATCCTATTATTCGGGGGACTGCATCAAATCTGGGAGAGGTCAGATTTTTCGTTGCCAAACAAGAACAAAAGATAAACATTCAATGTCGGGCAACATCAAGGTTAGACAGATGCGAACGTTTGACGAAATCTTTGAAATCGCAGCCGCGCGCCACGGCGGTCCAGAAGCACTGGACGCAAAACTGAGCAAACCGAAAACCCCCGCGGAACTGGCAGCGATGCCTGAGGACCGCTGGCTGTCGGTCATCACGAAATGCATCTTTCAGGCCGGTTTCAACTGGAAAGTCATCGAAAACAAATGGGACGGGTTCGAAACAGCCTTTGACAGGTTCGACGTGGGGCGATGCGCGTTCATGGATGATGAGAAGTTTGACACCCTGTTGCAGGATACGCGCATCGTCAGGAATGGAACCAAGATCGCGGCTGTACGGGATAACGCTGCGTTCCTGCTTGAGCTGCGCGAGGAAGGCGGCGTGGGTAAAGTGCTGGGCGGCTGGCCATCTGATGACTACGTCAATCTTCTGGCCATGTTGGCCAAACGCGGGGCCCGACTGGGCGGCGCTTCGGCACAGTACGCGATGCGGTTTGCCGGGCGGGACAGCTTCATTCTGTCCCAGGATGTCACCGCCCGCCTGATTGCCGAAGGTGTGATCGACAAGCCTGCCACCTCGAAGAAAGCGATGGAGGCGGTTCAGAACGCCTTTAATACATGGATGGGTCAGTCCGGGCGATCACTTACGGAAATCAGCCGGGTTCTGGCCATGAGTCTGTGAAAACGGTTTGCGGAATACCCGGAGCGGAATAAGATTCAACTTATGGTTCTGCGTGTATTCTTTGCTTCTCTTTTGTTGCTGGCCGCCTGCGGTCGTGAGTTGACCGAGCAGGAGCGCGATTTTGCGGAGACCATTCAGGGGGGAACCCTGAATCTGGATCACATCCGTCTGGTCGAAGGTGCCCCGGTTACCAACGTGACGTATTTCCGCGAAGAACGCCCGCGACTGGCCTGCCGCGAGCGCATTCTGCCCCCGGTGGACCCCGGGCCGGTGACGGGCAAACCCGCCGCAGTCGCCCTGTTCAACAAAGTCTACTTTGCCCGCGACTGGTATCTGGAGGACTATATGTCCGACTTTCCGGATCAGATGAACCTGCTGGCCGCGATGCTTTTGGCCCATGAGTTGACGCATGTCTGGCAATGGCAGAATCGCCGGACCACGGGTTACCACCCCCTGCGCGCTGCGGCGGAACATGGGGGCCGAAGGGATCCGTATCTGTTCGACCTCGAAACTTCTCCGGATTTTCTGACCTACGGGTTCGAACAGCAGGGCGCGATCGTCGAGGAATACGTGTGCTGTCGCGCGCTGGCCCCTCAGGCCAAGCGCACCAAAAGACTACACGACATGCTGGGTGCCCATTTTGATCTGTCGCCCCTGCCGGAACAGGGGCGCGAGCGCCCGGTCCTGATCCCGTGGAGCGAAGCCAGGATCGAAGGGATTTGCAGTTAGTTCCGGGCGCGCTGCAGGGTTTCCAGATACGCCACCAGATCAACGATCGGCTGGCTGGTCAGGATCGGCTGACCTTCCGGTGTTTTCATGGATGTGTCCTGCCCGTCAAAATAAGGGCCATAGACCGGCATCGGGCTGCCATGGCTGACCAGCGGATCCCTGCCGTCGATGCGGGCGACAACGCGGGCGGTCGGGAACACCCCGCTTTCGCCGGACAATGCGGTCAGATCGGACGGCTGAACAACCAGCACGCTGGCCATCGGCCCCTGCCCGGTTGCGTCAATCCCGTGACAGGTCGCGCAGTAATGCAAATAGAGTTCCTCTCCGGTCACGGCATCCTGCGCCCAAGCAGCCTGTGCGGCAGCAGCCGAAACCCCGAGAACCAGCATACCGATCGTTGCCTTGAACATCGTATCCTCCTGTCACAATTGACATTTGCAGGGTTGCCCGACAGGCATATGGGCGCAATGATCCAGATCAACGAAACAGGTGCAGAGGGTTCGGGCAATGACACAATACGCAGCCATCATGCTGGCCGCCGGATTTGGAATTCCGATACTGGCCGCTCTTAACGCGGCCCTTGGCAAGGTCATCGGATCACCGACAACGGCAGCTGTGGTGCTGTTTGCAATTGCCCTGGCCGCCTCGGTGCTGACCATGCTGTTGTTTCCCGGTTTTGCAGCCTTGTCCAAGGTTGCGCAGGCCCCGAAACACCTGTTGTTCGCTGGCATCCTGATTGCATTCTATGTGTTGTCGATCACCCATGTCGCCCCGCATTTCGGTGTGGGAAACGCCGTGTTCTTTGTCCTGTTGGGGCAATTGATCAGTGCCGCGGCAATCGATCACTTCGGCCTGTTCGGCGCACAGGTGGCGCCACTCACCCTGATGCGGGCGAGTGGTATCGCGGTCATGGCCATCGGTGTTGCAATCACTCAACTGGCCTGAGCACGCCGCCCTCAAGCCGGACCATTCGGTCCATGCGCGCCGCCAGTTCGAGGTTGTGGGTCGCGATCAACGCCGACAATCCCTCGTCCCGCACCAGTGTCATCAGCGCATCGAACACCTGATCCGAAGTTTCAGGGTCCAGATTGCCTGTCGGTTCGTCAGCCAGCAAAACACGCGGCGCGTTGGCAAGCGCCCGGCAAAAAGCCACGCGTTGTTGTTCACCGCCCGACAGCGCCGCAGGGCGGTGGCTGGCGCGCGGGGCGACGCCCACACGGTCCAGCAAGTCCAATGCCCGTGCCTGAGCAGCTTTTTCGGACGCGCCATTGGCCAGTTGCGGCAATGTGATGTTTTCCAGCGCCGTAAACTCGGGCAGCAGGTGATGGAACTGATATACGAACCCGATATCCTGCCGACGCAACGCCGTTCTGGTTCGGTCGCCCTTGCCGTTCACATTCTGCCCCCCGATTTCCACGGTTCCGTTGTCAGGCCTATCCAGCAGACCGGCGATGTGCAGAAGCGTCGATTTACCCGCCCCTGACGGCGCAACCATGGCCACAGCCTCACCCGCGCGCAGTTCGAGGTCGACCCCGCGCAGAACCTGCACCTCGCCCGGTGTGCCTTTGAGGTAGGTCTTGGTCAGACCGTTCAGTCGCAAGGTGACATCATTCATAGCGCAGCGCCTCGACCGGGTTCAGCCGCGCCGCGCGGCGGGCGGGGAAATAGGTGACGATGAAAGACAGGCCAAGCGACAGGCCCGTCGCCTTGAGCACATCGCTCAGATGCAGTTCGGCCGGCAGGGCGTAGATGCCACGGATCGACGGATCCCACACGCCACCGCCCATCACGTAGTTTACGAATGAGAAAATCGGATCAATGTAGATTGCAAAGAGGCATCCCAGGATAACCCCCATTGCAGTGCCGATCAGGCCGGTGAACGCACCGCAGATGAAAAAGACACGCAGAACCGATCCTTCGCTCAGGCCAATCGTGCGCAGGATACCGATATCGCGCCCTTTGTTCTTGACCAGCATGATCAGGCCCGAAACGATGTTCATCGCAGCAATCAGAACGAGGATCGACAGGATGATGAACATCACATTATCCTCAACCTCGAGCGCGCGCAGAAAGCCGCCGGATGCGTCCTGCCATGTCCAGATCTGGCTGCGCTCGCCCGACGCCTCAAGAATGGGAATCAGGATCGGGCCAAGATCTTCGGGCTTGTCCACCATCACTTCTATCTCATCCGCCACACCTTCACGGTTGAAAAAGCCCTGCGCCTGCGAAAACGGCATGTAGACGCGGGTGCGGTCGATGTCATAGCGACCGGCCGAAAACACATAGACAACGCGATAGGCATTCACGCGCGGCGACGTGCCAAAGGCGGTTTTGACCCCGTTGGGCGAGGTCAGTTTGACCACATCCCCGACAGTGACCCCGATGCTGCGGGCCACACCCGATCCAATGGCGATGACATCCTCACCCGTCTGGAAGTCCGACAGGTCCCCCGCCGCCTGTTCCGCCTGCGCGATACCCGGCAAGTCGAGCAGATCGTCGGGTCGGATGCCAAACACCTCGACCCCGCTGCTGCTGTCGCGGTTGGTGATCAGCACCTGCCCCTTCACCAGCGGTGCGGCACGCTCAACTCCGGGCACCTGCGCTATGCGGTCGGTGCGTTCCTTGTAGTCGGCAATTGTTCGATCCACCCGGCCCTGCGCGTCAAATTCACCCGAGGAATAGACCGTCACATGCGCATTGGCACCCAGAATGGTGCCGACGAATTCAGAGCGAAAACCTGAACGGACAGCCAGCGTTGCAATCAGCGCAAACACGGCAAGCGTGATCCCGATCAAAGAGATCCATGTCATCACGCTGACACCGCCTTCGGCCCTGCGCGCGCGCAGATATCGCCAGGCGATTTTCCATTCAAAAGGGGCAAAGGGCGGGGGTGTCTTGGCCATGCCTGCTCCGGGTTTTCTTGTTTGCGGCGACCCTTTCGGCATTTCGCCCAATGGTCAAGCCGGTTGTCACTCTGAACTGGCTCCTCAGCCTGAATGAGCCGAATCGTTGCTGGACATGACCAAAATACACGTGCAAAACAGGTGTCTTCTAATTCGGGCGCTACACCATGAGTTGTGAAGCGCATCACAGACAGAAGGTGATTGTTTCAGGTATGACGTTAATCATCGCACATCGTGAGCCACTGAATCGTAAAGGCAACAATAAGTGCGAAATTTTATTACTCTTTTTGATTATTTTCAGAAACTTTGCCACCCTAACCATGGGGGAACACATTTAAAGAGCGGGGGTCGCTCAATGAATTTACGAATTTCAACCAATGGCGCGGGTGCAATTTCGACCCGTCAGGCTTCAACAGAATTGGATTGTGAGACCGCAGCCTTGCTGCGCGCGGCCATCCGGCCGATCTTTGTCACCGCAGCAAGCTGGGGCAATCTGGCAGACATCCTGAAAGACAAAGGATATCGTCTGGTGTTCCGGCAGGGCCGTTTGTGTATCACGGATCGGGCAACCGATGCGCGGATTTGCGGATTGCGCTTTCTGGATATCGAGTTTCGCGAACTGATCAGCCGCCTTGGCCGCCCGATTGTTGTGGCCACAGGTGACGGAGCCAACGGAGACGTCCTGGCCGAGCGCCCGACGTCGGATCAAAACTGAGAACCGACCGACTGACGCGGTCGGCCTTCAGGTAGCCTGGGAAGGGCCGCCAGGTCTGAGCCTTCGGCACCCCTTCCGGATCACGGGGCGTGTTTCAACGCCCGCTTCATGCAGCAACTGATGGTCGCTCAGGCGATCTGCTGGTAAATCTCAGCAACTTTGGTAACGGCCGCCTCGGGGCTCAGTTCCTCGCTTTCGCCGGTACGGCGGCAGGTCAGTTCAACCACACCATTCTTCAGACCACGCGGGCCAACCGTGATGCGCCAGGGCAGACCGATCAGGTCCATCGTGGCGAATTTGCCGCCTGCGCGTTCGTTGCGGTCGTCATAGAGCGGCTCCAGACCCAAAGCTGTCAGCGCCGTGTAGATCTTGTCACAGGCTGAATCTGCTTCTTCATCGCCCTGCTTGAGGTTGACGATACCGCAATGGAATGGGGTCACGCCCTCGGGCCAGATGATGCCCTTGTCGTCATGGCTGGCCTCGATGATTGCTCCTACAAGGCGGCTGACACCGATACCATGGCTGCCCATGTGAACCGGAACCGGTTTGCCATCCGGGCCTTGGACAGTCGCGCCCAAGGGATCGGAGTATTTGGTGCCAAAGTAAAAGATTTGACCCACCTCGATGCCACGCGCCACGCGGCGACGTTCTTCGGGGATCTGATTGAACAGCGCCTCGTCATGGGTTTCATCAGTGCGGGCGTATTTCGAAGTGAACTCTTCCAGAATGGCCTGACACTGTTCGCGGTTGTCATAATCGATGTCACGGTCGCCAAAGGTCAGGTCAGTGACAGCACTGTCATAGAAAACTTCGGATTCGCCGGTATCGGCCAGAACCAGGAACTCATGCGTGTCATCGCCACCGATGGGGCCGGAATCGGCGCGCATCGGAATCGCCTGAAGTCCCATCCGTTCATAAGTGCGCAGATAGCTGACCAGATGGCGGTTATAGGCGTGCAGCGCATCTTCCTTGGTCAGGTCGAAATTGTATCCGTCCTTCATGTAGAATTCACGGCCCCGCATCACGCCGAAACGCGGGCGGATTTCATCGCGAAACTTCCACTGGATCTGGTAGAGCGTCAGCGGCAGATCCTTGTAGCTGCTGACGTGGCCGCGGAAGATATCTGTAACCAATTCCTCGGCCGTCGGCGTGAACAGCATGTCCCGGTCATGCCGGTCCTTCATCCGCAGCATCTCCTGACCGTAATCGTCATAGCGCCCGGATTCACGCCACAGATCCGCCGACTGGATGATGGGCATCTGGATCGCGATGTGACCGGCCCGCGCCTGTTCCTCGTGGACGATGTTTTCCAGCTTGCGCAGCACTTTGAAGCCCAGCGGCAACCAGGAATAAATCCCGGCAGAGGCCTGCTTGATCATCCCTGCACGCAGCATCAGCCGGTGGCTGACGATCTGAGCCTCGGACGGGGTTTCCTTGAGAACGGGCAGAAAGTAACGGCTCAGGCGCATGGACGGACCTTCAAAGGTAAGAATTCGACTGGACAGGTGATTATGCCAAAGCCCCGCCGGGGGCAATCGCGCATTGGTGTTTTTCCGACCTTGCGGCAGTCGGTTTTTTGATTGACCCGCCAATCGGGAATCCCAATGGTAGCGGAAACGCAAATTCCATGAGGCGCCAATGCAGACCATTCAGGAACCCGCACGCCAAATCCCCGTCATTCATCAAACCGATGTTCTGGTCGTCGGTTCCGGCCCCGCCGGGTTGGCCGCAGCGCTTGCAGCGGCACGTGCGGGGGCCGAGGTATCTTTGATTGATCGGTTCGGCTGCATGGGTGGCAACATCACGGCGGTCGGCGTCGAAGGATTTGCCTGGTACCGGCACGAGCAAACCGTCGAGGCAGGCGGCATCGGGATGGAGTTCGAAACCCGCGCCAAGGAGATGGGGGCCGCCGTTCCGGAAAGCCAGTCGCTAAGTTATGAGTTGGACAGCGAAGGCTTCAAACTGGTCGCCGACAAGCTGGTCGAAGAGGCGGGCGTGCACCCGATGCTGCACCGACAATTCGTCGCGCCGATCCTGGATGGAGACCGGATCACCGGCGTCATCACAGAATCCAAGGCCGGGCGCGAGGCGATTTTGGCCAAGGTCGTCATTGATGCCACCGGCGACGCGGATGTAGCCCATCGTTCGGGCGCGCCGACCCACAAAACTCCGCGCGAGGACATGATGGCGGCCTCGGTCATGTTTCACCTGGCGGGCGTTGACAAGCGGGCCTTTATGGAAGGTGTGAAAGCTGACCCGCAGACCTACAAGGACTGGGGCGGCGGCGGAGAGTGGAACATTGAGACCTCGGGGAAAGAGGACGACATGTTCTCACCCTTCGTGCACAAACCGTTCCAGCAAGCGATTGATGAGGGGCTGATCCCGCCGCACCTGAATACCATCGCCGGAACCTGGGGCGCGATGCATGACACGGGCGAGCTGACCTACATGAACCTCATCCATCTGGCCGAGATCGATGGCACCGACCCGGACAGCCTGACGCGCGGCGAGATTGAAGGTCGCCGCCAGACCATGCTGGCCATCGAGGCGCTGCGCCGGTTCATGCCCGGTTGCGAAAACGCACGTTTGCGGAATTTCGGTATGACCATCGGCATCCGCGACACCCGCAAGATCGACGCGGTCTACAACATGACCGAAAACGATGCCCGCCATCAGGGCCGGTTCGAGGATACGATCGGCATCTATCCCGAGTTCATCGACGGCTATGGCATCCTGATCCTGCCAACTACGGGGCGGTACATGCAAATCCCTTATCGCTCGATGCTGCCCAAGGGCATCAAAGGCCTGCTGGTTGCAGGACGGTCGCATGGCGCGGACCGGGTGGCACATGCCGCAACCCGAAACATGGCTTGTTGCGCGGTCTTAGGTCAGGGCGCGGGCATCGCCGCTGCGGTCTCACTGAAAAGCAATCAGGAGCTGGACCAGCTGAATCTGGCACCGGTTCGCGCTGAATTGCAACGCCAGGGGGTGAGGATTCACTGATGGACAGTATCCCAACGATTGATATCGCGCCTTTGACTGCCCCGGGAACCGCAGCCTATGACGCGACGGTCCGTTACATCCTTGCGGCCTGTCAGGGGATCGGCTTTTTGTCGATCACCGGGACAGGCGTATCCCGGCAGACCGTGGATCAGGTACGCCAGATCACCCGACAGATTTTTGCCGTCGATGACGCGCAAAAATGGGATCAGGCCATCACCCGCGCCAACTATCGCGGCTATATACCCATGGGGTTTTTCACACCCAATGATGGCTCGGGTAAAGCCGACAAATACGAGGGGTACAAACTGCATCACGAGGTCGCAGCAGACGACCCGGTGCGTGAGGATTGCGCGTTATACGGGCCAAACCTCTGGCCCGACGGTGTACCCGGTGCGAAAGAGGTCATTCTGGGTTACTGGCGGCAACTGGATCGCGTCACCGATCTGTTGCTGGGCGCGTTAGAGGCGGGACTGGATCTGAAAGCCGACGCGCTGCGCAGTGCATTCCGGGTCCCGATGACCAACATGACCCTGCTGCATTACCCGCCACAGGCCGAGGATGAGGCAGGCTATGGTATCCATCCGCACAAGGATACCGACGCCTTGACCATCATTGCCCCCGATCCGGTGGGCGGGCTTGAGGTGCAGACCCGCAGCGGTGGCTGGATCTCGCCCGATTGCCCGCCCAGTGGTTTCGTGGTGAATATCGGTGACATGCTGGAGCTGTGGTCGGGCGGGCGGTTGAAATCCACGCCCCATCGGGTTGTGAACCGGTCGGGGCGGGAACGGTACTCTTTTCCCTATTTCGCGGTGCCCCGTCACGACGTCGTCGTCGCGCCTTTGCTGCCGCCCCTGCCCGGCTTTGACCGTCCGGCGGTTCATTGCGGTCACTGGTCGGCCGAGATTTGGCGCACCAACTGGCCCGACGAAACCGCCACCGAAGACACCCCGGAATTGGGGACGTTGCGCGGCTGACCCCTGTAAACGCAAGCGCCATGAACCGCTTGCATCATGGGCTTTGATGCGCCAAGAACACCTGCAAGGGCCTGAACAAGGGGATCGCCATGGCTTTGCCGGTTAAGGATCAGCTGAGATACTGGAGCATCGCCGCTGCGGTTTTCGCGTTGATCCTGTGGGCCCTTGGCGATGTCTTGTTGCCTTTTGTCATCGGTGGGGCCATTGCCTATTTTCTGGATCCGGTCGCTGACCGGCTGGAGCGGCTGGGCCTGTCGCGTATGGCCGCTACGGCGGTCATCACGGTCGTCGGTGTTCTGGGGTTTGTACTGGCAATTCTGATGGTGGTCCCTGCGCTGATCACCCAGTTGTTGGATCTTGTCGATGTACTGCCTGATCTGTTCAAACAGTTGCGCAGTTTCATAGAAAAACAGTTCCCGTCCTTGCTTGACCGGGAATCGAGCACGCACGCGATGCTGGTGTCCTTTGGCGAAACGCTGAAATCCAAGACCGGGGACGTTATGCAGACGGTGCTGTCCTCGCTGGGTTCCGCGATCAACATCGTTGTTCTGTTGGTCATTGTGCCGGTTGTGGCCGTCTACTTGCTGTTGGACTGGGATCGCATGACCGCCCGCATCGGAGAGCTGCTGCCACGTGACCACGCCCCCATCATCAGGCGGCTGGCGGGTGAGATCGACGCGGTTCTGGCCTCGTTCGTGCGCGGCATGGGAACGGTCTGCTTGATCCTTGGCACCTATTACGCGGTTGCACTAATGCTTGCTGGTCTGCAATTCGGTCTGATTGTGGGCTTTATCGCGGGCTTGGTCACGTTCATACCCTATCTGGGCGCCCTTATCGGAGGCTCGCTGGCCATTGGGCTTGCGCTGTTTCAGTTCTGGGGCGACTGGGCTCATATCGGGCTTATCGCGGGTATCTTTGCCATTGGGCAGGTCACCGAGGGCAATTTCCTGACACCCAAGCTGGTCGGCAGCTCTGTCGGGCTGCACCCGGTTTGGCTCCTGCTGGCCCTGTCGGTCTTTGGCGCGCTGTTCGGCTTCGTCGGCATGCTAATCGCTGTCCCGGTCGCCGCAGCATTGGGCGTGCTGGCCCGCTTTGCCACATCGCTATACCTCGACAGCAGATTGTACACTGGTCTTGAAGGTCTGGATCAGGAAACCGAGTAAATGGCCCGACAACTCAGCTTTGATCTGCCCGCCAAAACTGCGCTCGGGCGAGAGGATTTCTTTGTGTCACCGGCAAATGCGCTGGCGGTGGCAATGATCTCGGCCACGTCCTGGCCTGGCAACAAACTGGTGCTGAGCGGACCTGCCGGTGCGGGCAAAACCCATCTGGCCCATGTCTGGGCCGCTGAAACCGGCGGGCGTATCCTTCAGGCCAGCGACCTGCGATATGACGATGTGCCAGACCTGGCGCGTATGCCGATTGCGGTCGAAGACGTGCCTTTGATTGCCGGTGATCTCGAGCAGCAAAAAACGCTGTTCCACCTGCATAATCTAGTACTGGCCGAAGGGCACCCCCTGCTGATGACCGGCCGTCTTGCGCCCAAATTCTGGGCGTTGCCGCTGGCCGATCTGCAAAGCCGGGTCGAAGGCGCGCATCACGTCGCTCTGGACCCGCCCGACGACGCATTGCTGGGCGCGGTTCTTGCCAAGTTGTTTGTTGACAGGCAGCTCAACCCCGGCCCCGATGTCATCGCCTATCTTGTCAAGCATATGGACCGGCGGTTTGAAAGCGCAGCCGACGTAGTATCCCAACTGGACCAATTGGCCCTGGCGGAAAAACGCGACATCACACGCGCTCTGGCCATTCGCGTACTGAACACGGCCCCGGATGAGGTCGAGACCAATGATTGACCCGCTGACGTCAATTTCGCATCCTCAAAAAGAACAATCTGGAAGGCACATGGATCAGACCGTCGAAACCGATATCCCGGACTGGGGAACAATCGGAAAGCCTCTGTTTGACAAACCGGACGCACGGGCGCTGTCGCGCGTCGGGGTTGTCGATGTCGGGTCGAACTCGGTCCGGATGGTTATTTTCGACGGGGCGGCCCGATCACCGGCTTATTTCTACAATGAAAAGGTCATGTGCGAACTGGGGGCGGGCCTGTCCGAAACCGGACGGCTGAACCCGCGTGGCCGCGAACGCGCCCTGGCGGCATTGCGGCGCTTCCAGCACCTGGCAATGGATCTGGACTTGCCCGGTTTGCATGTTGTGGCCACCGCCGCTGTGCGAGAAGCCTCGGATGGGCCCGAGTTCTGCGATCAGGTGCAGGCTGAAACCGGTTTGCAGGTGGCCATCATTGACGGTGACGAAGAAGCCCGCCTGTCGGCACAGGGTGTCCTGTTGGGATGGCCCGGAGCTTATGGGCTGATCTGCGATATCGGCGGGTCGTCGATGGAATTGGCCGAAATCGGCGGTGGTCAGGTCGGCCGCCGAGTGACCTCGCCACTTGGGCCGCTGAAACTGCGCGACATCAAAGGCGGGCGGCGCGCGCGAAAAGCGCATATCAAGGAAACGATGGAGGATCTGCGCAATCAGATGGGCCAGCAGCGAGACCGTTTGTTTCTGGTCGGCGGCAGCTGGCGCGCCTTTGCGCGGCTGGACATGCTGCGGCGGGGCTATCCGCTGAACGTTCTGCATGAATACCGCATGACCACCAAACAGGTGCGCGAGACGATCAAATACATCGAAAAACACGATGGTGAAAAGCTGCGTGCTCAGGCGGGCGTGTCGAGCTCGCGCATGGCGCTTATCCCGTATGCGATGGACGTTCTGGCGCGGCTGATCCGCACGTTCAAACCCAAAGATATCGCCATCTCAAGCTATGGGATTCGCGAGGGGTTGCTATATGAGCAGATGCCGCAGGAAGTGCGCGATCGCGACCCGCTGATCGAAGCCAGCCGGTTCTCGGAAGCCAAGGACGCGCGCCTGCCCGGATTTGGCAGCAATCTCTATGATTTTGTCATCCCGCTGTTCAGATCGGCACCGCCCAGCAGAGTGCGCCTGATCAAGGCGGCCTGCCTGCTGCACGATGTAAGCTGGCGCGCGCATCCCGACTATCGGGCCGAGGTGTGTTTCGACAACGTCACGCGCGCCAATCTGGGTGGTTTGAAGCATTCCGAGCGTGTCTTCATCGGATTGGCACTGCAACACCGCTATCGCAACAAACGGGAAGGCAATCGGTTCTCTCGGCTTTACGAATTGCTGGATGAAAAAAGCCAGAAACAGGCCGAGATTTTGGGCAAGGCCATGCGGTTTGGCGCGATGCTGTGGATGCACAACGATGCCAATATGGGGCAGCTCAAGTTTTTCCCCAAAAAGCGAGAGCTGGAACTGTATCTGCCCGAGGCCGCAGCCCCCCTGTTCAGCGAAGTGGCAGAAGCCCGGTTAAGCGCCTTGGCAGCAGCGCTGAAATCTCAGACTCGCGTGATTGTCAAAGGCTGACTCTTGAGCGGGTCAGATATCTGTAGGTCCTTCGGGCACCTCGATATCCCGCTTTTCAGGCTCAGATGGCTCTTGGGTCGGTTTTCTGCGGATAATGATATCGCCATTGGGCAGGATCTCGGGTGGTTCATAAACGCTCCAGTCCTTGACCTCAGCCGCCAGTTCAGCAAGCGCCGGGCCCATCTGCTGCAAGAATGACTGCATCGCCGGGCCAAACTCTTCTGCCAGACCCAGCAAGTTTTCCAATGCCGGTTCCATTTCCTTGCGCAGACCTTCGAAAAACAGTTCGGCCCCCTGTTCCATCAGGGATTTTTCATTGTCTTCCTGTGCCATTGCAGGCGCGGCAAGGAACACTGAGATCGTACTGATCAGCAAGATGCGTTTCATACCTGACATATAAGGCCCGTGTGGCAGGCTGGAAAGGTCACAGTTCAATATCAAGCGTGACCGGAAAATGATCGGAGGCCGTCAAAAGCGCCTGCCGCAATTCCGGTTCAGCCCAACAGGCGGCATCCTGAAACGGGTGCCAGATACGCCAGGACGGGCGATATGCTTGCAGGTCCGTGGTAATCATTATGTAATCCAGTAATGCGTCCAGAAATTTACCTTCTTCCGGGCGGGCAAAGCGCGCAGTAGCAGGCACCGGCCCGGGCCGAAACCTGTAGGCTGTGACGGCGTTCGGGTCGAACAATCCGGCTTGCAGCAACACCTCGACCGACGAGCGGCCAAAGAGGTGCTCAAACTCATCCAGCCCGGGGCCATCGTTCAGATCGCCCAGCAAAATGACGGGCTGTTTTTGCGCAACATGCCATTCGACGCGCCGTGCAAGCCAGATCGCTTGCGCCAGCTGTTTGCGGCGATTGGCAATCGAAATCCGGATCGCCTCGTCCCGCGATTCGGCACCGTGCGGTGCCTTGGATTTCAGATGTGCCCCGATCAGGCGGATGTTGTGCCCCGCTTGCGTCGTCACCGCCAGTTCCATCGGCGGTTTGGAGAACCGCACGACATCCTCGGTCGCATCAATGTCGAGGTCGATTTTGAATACACCATCGAACCGGGGGGCTGTGGTATCTGCAATATCTCCCTTGGGATCGTGGCGAACACTCAGCACCGTTCTGTCATAGAGCAATGCCAGTTCCTGATGCGTGTCGTTTGCATAGCCCATCACCGCATCAGACGTGCGCAAGTCGAACGCTTCGGCAAAGGCTTGCAGGGCCCGAACCGTGTTCTGGCGTCTGCCCGTGTTGGGCGCCTCGACGATTACAATCGCATCAGCGTCAATGGCAGTCAGAACCTTGGCAATCGCTTCGATCTGCTGCGCTTTGGTGACGTCGTGCCTGCCGGACCAGCTGTCATCGACGATCAGCCTGTCTTTCTGGTCAAACAGATTGGCGAACCATTCGATATTATAGGTCGCCAGCCGCATCTGATCAGGCCCGCGCGCCGTTGATTTCATCCCAGGCGCGATTGATGTCGATCATCTTTTTCTCGGCCAGCCGGATCGCCTCTTCGGGGACACCCCGGGCCATCATGGCGTCGGGGTGCGTTTCCCGAACCAGCTGCCGCCAGACATTGCGAATGTCGGGCAGCGGCATGTCATGTGGAACGCCCAGAACCGTGTAAGGATCGTTTGGCGCATCCGGAACAAAGCGCGCCCGCAGTGCTTTGAACTGCGCGTCGGTTTGCCCGAAAATCTGGCTGACATCTTCGAGAAACGCGTTTTCGTTCGGATGATAGAAACCATCCGCCATCGCGATGTGAAAAAGACCTTCCATCAGGTCACACAGGGTTGTGCTGTCTTCGGAAAACATGCGGGCAATTTTGCGGGCGTAGTCCTGATATCCCGCCACGTCCGTACGGGCCATGTTGAAGACGCGGGCTGCACCTTCCTCATCTTCGCGCGCGATCTGAAACACGTCGCGAAAGGCGGTGACCTCATCACGGGTCACCTGACCGTCTGCCTTGGCCATTTTGGCACCCAGTGCGATGACCGCAATCGTAAAGGCCACGGACCGTTCCGGTGGCGAGCGTAGTTTTTCAAAAACTGCGGTCAGGCTTTCGCCCTGGGCAAGCGCGCTGAGCGCATCGGATATGCGAGTCCAGATCGACATGACCGCACCCTAGCGTCACAATTCGGGACTGTCAGGTGCAACAGGTCATTCAGCACCAAGAATTTTCTGCATCAGCACAAGGTCCAGCCGCTGGCCGAACTTAAAGCCGACTTCGGGCATCACCCCGACTTTCGAATAGCCAAGTGCGGCATGAAACGCCTCAGCCCCCGGATTGGCCGAGGATATGCCCGCGACCAGAACATGAACGCCTTGGGCTTGCGCGACTTCCTCCAGCTCTGACATCAACGCACGTCCCAGCCCTTTGCCCCACGCATCCGGTGACAGCTGGATCGTATGTTCGCAGGTTTGCGCATAACCGGGCCCGGTGCGGAAAGGGCCATATGTGGCAAAGCCGATAACGTGGCTGTCGTGCTCGGCAACCAGAAAACCGGGCGAGCGTGCCTTGATATCTTCGGCAATCTGGGCGGCGCTGCGTTCGTCCGTCGTGAAAGTGACCAAAGTGTCCCGGATGATCGCATTGGTGATCCGGGCAATGGCTGGAGCATCTGACGCTGTGGCCGGGCGAATGTTCATTCCAGCACCCGCAGCCCATGAGGTGTCTCAATTTCTGCCTGCAAAGCCGCGGGGCCGGTATCGAACACAACAAGATCCAGCTCACCCAGTCGACGGGCCAGTGTCAGGGCATCGGGGTGATAGACAACCAGACGCCGCAACCGGCACGCGCTGTCCTGCAACATGTTTGCCGGGTGCAGGTCGCCCTGCCATTCGATAAGGGCGGGAAACAGATTGTCGAACGGCAAACGCCCCGTTGGCGGAACCGCCATGCGCCATTGCAACGCGCCGCGGGTCAGGTCGATGGGCTCTCCGGTGCCATCGGGAAAGATCGACAGTGTGGCCTCGATATCCTCGACCCGGCATATCCAGTTCGTCAAACGCGGGCCGCCCTGAAAATTGTCCAGATCGAACCATCGCGGCCTGCCCGGAGGCTGCGCCTGCGGATCGATGGCAATCGCTTCCAGATAGAGCCCGTCTCTGAGCCCCAGCAGCCTGTTATGTGTCCCGAATTTTTCGTGTTTCCCACCGGGTTGCAGTGCAACACCAAGCGCCTGTTCGATATGCGCAGACGCTTCTTCAAGCGTTTCGCCCGCGACGGCCAGATGATCGAGTAACATGTGCACCCTCCTGCGAAAACGACCGGACCCAAAGGGATCCGGTCGCATGTTTTCGCCATTGGCGCAGGATCACAAGAGCTTTCGTTGAAAGTCTTGCCTTATGTCAGGGCCGCGCTTCGCGGATCAGGCGCAGAATGTCCTGAGCGGCCTCGGGAATGTTGGTGCCCGGACCAAAGATGGCCTTAACCCCGTGGTCATACAGGAACTGGTAATCCTGCTGCGGGATCACCCCGCCACAGATCACAATGATATCGTCGGCCCCTGCTTTCTTCAGCTCTTCCACCAGCTGCGGTGCCAGCGTTTTATGCCCCGCCGCCTGCGAGGAAATGCCGACCACATGCACGTCATTGTCCACCGCGTCCTGCGCGGCCTCGGCAGGTGTCTGGAACAGCGGGCCAACGTCCACGTCGAACCCGATATCTGCAAAGGCCGTGGCGATAACCTTGGCACCGCGATCATGCCCGTCCTGCCCCATCTTGACCACCAGCAGACGGGGGCGACGGCCTTCGGCCTCGGCGAATTCCTCGATGGATTTCTGGATCGCGGCAAAGCCTTCGTCACCCTCATAGGCCGCGCCATAAACGCCGGCCAGGGTTTTCACTTCGGCGCGGTGGCGGCCGAATTCCTTTTCCATTGCCATGCTGATCTCTCCTACGGATGCGCGGGCACGAGCGGCCTCGACGGCGGCGGCCAGAAGGTTTCCGCCCTCTCGGGCAGTATTGGTTAGGGCCTCCAGTGCCTGTTGGCACGCAGCTTCATCGCGGGTGGCCCGGATACGTTCCAACCGCGCGACCTGAGCTTCGCGTACGGCGACGTTGTCGACATCCAGAATGTCGATCGGGTCTTCCTGTTCCTTGCGGTATTTGTTGACACCGACGATCACCTCATCGCCCCGGTCGATCATAGCCTGACGGCGGGCAGCGCTTTCTTCGATCCGCAGCTTGGGCATGCCAGAGGCAACGGCTTTGGTCATGCCACCCATCTCCTCGACCTCTTCCATCAGGGCCCAGGCCTTTTCGACCAGCTCATTGGTCAGGCTTTCGACATAGTAGGAGCCCGCCAGCGGATCGACCACATCGGTCACGCCGGTTTCTTCCTGCAGCACCAGCTGGGTGTTCCGCGCAATACGGGCCGAGAAGTCGGTCGGCAGCGCGATGGCTTCATCCAAAGCGTTGGTGTGCAGCGATTGCGTACCGCCCAGAACCGCGCTCATCGCCTCATACGCCGTGCGGATCACGTTGTTATAAGGGTCCTGCTCCTGCAGCGACACGCCCGAAGTCTGGCAGTGGGTGCGCAGCATTTTCGACCGTTCGGATTTAGCACCAAACTCGGTCATCACCCGATGCCAGAGCGTACGCGCGGCGCGTAGTTTCGCGATCTCCATGAAGAAGTTCATGCCGATGGCAAAGAAGAACGACAGTCGGCCCGCGAATTTATCCACATCCATCCCGGCATCGGTCGCGGCCCGGACGTATTCACGCCCATCGGCCAGCGTATAGGCCAGCTCCTGTACCAGGTTCGCCCCGGCCTCTTGCATGTGATAGCCCGAGATCGAGATCGAGTTGAACTTGGGCATCTCGTTCGACGTGTATTCGATGATGTCCGAGATGATCTTCATCGACGGTTCAGGCGGGTAGATATAGGTGTTGCGCACCATGAATTCTTTCAGAATGTCGTTCTGAATGGTGCCGGACAGGACAGATCTGTCGTGACCCTGTTCTTCACCCGCAACAATGAAACTGGCCAGGATCGGAACAACCGCGCCGTTCATGGTCATCGAGACCGAGACCTTGTCGAGCGGGATGCCATCGAACAGTATTTTCATATCTTCGACACTGTCGATGGCAACACCTGCCTTACCGACATCGCCCACAACGCGCGGGTGATCACTGTCATAGCCGCGATGTGTCGCCAGATCGAAGGCAACCGAAACGCCCTGCTGGCCTGCTGCCAGATTGCGTCGGTAGAACGCGTTCGATTCCTCGGCGGTCGAAAAGCCCGCATACTGGCGGATCGTCCATGGACGCCCGGCATACATAGTGGCCTTGACACCGCGGGTAAACGGGCCAAACCCCGGCAAAGACCCCATATGCGGCAGATCGGCGGTGTCTTCCTGGGTGTAAAGCGGTTTGACCGCGATACCTTCCAGCGTTTCCTTGGTCAGGTCGCCCAACGGACGTCCGCGCAGCTCTTTCTCGGCAAGCGCTTTCCAGTCCTTTGTGTCGGTCATTTCGATTTCCTCTCGTCAATACGGATGGCGGTCGCTGAAAGCGTCCGCGCCAAGGTCCTGCACTTGGCCTGTTCTTTCAGGCACAAGCGCGAAAATGTGGTCACCCGGCACAAATCGCCGGTCGCAATCGCGGGCACAGGGGCTATATTCGAAAGAACAGGAGGCCACATGACACGCACGCTTGCCTTTGTTTTCTCGGCACTAATCCCTCTGGCCGCCTTGGCGGCAGACGGAACCGCGCCGTCTGATGACAGTTTTGTCCGCCCGGTGGGTGAAAGTGAACTCAGCGAATTTTTGTGGGTCAAACGCCCCATTGTGGTTTTCGCTGACACGCCTGCCGATCCGCGGTTCCAGCAGCAGATCGATATGCTTGTCGCAGAAGAAGCAGCCATGCGCGACCGTGATGTCATCGTGCTGACAGACACGGACCCGTCTGCCCGGTCTCCGATCCGGACCAAGCTGCGGCCGCGTGGTTTCCAGATGGTGTTCGTCGACAAGGACGGTGTGGTCAAATTGCGCAAACCCAGCCCGTGGAGCGTGCGTGAGATTGGCAGGTCTATCGACAAGACCCCCCTGCGCGAACGCGAGATCCGCGACCGGCGCGAAGGGGGCTGAACGCTTTCGCCACACCTAATGGCCCCGGCGCGATGCGCCGGGAACGTTGGAATGTATATCGAAAGCGCCAACATGGTCACTCGAACTCGATGATCACGTCGTCCACAGCAAGGCTGTCACCGGGACCTGCATTGACCTTGGCGACCACGCCCCTCTTTTCAGCGCGCAGGATGTTTTCCATCTTCATCGCCTCAATCGTGCAAAGCGCCTGACCTTCCTGCACTTCCTGCCCCACTTCGACATCGACCTTCACGACTAGGCCCGGCATTGGGCAGAGCAGCAATTTCGAGGTATCTGGTGGCAGTTTTTCCGGCATCAGCTTGGCCAGTTCCGCCTGCCGTGGGCGGCGCACATGCACTTTCAAGTCCGCGCCGCGGTTGCGAACGCGGAAACCGCCCGAGACCTTGCCGATTTTCAGAACCAGCGGGCTTCCATCCACGTCCAGAACCGCCAGTTGATCGCCCGGTGTCCAGTCCGAGGCGACACGCAAGGACGGTCCGTCCTCAAACTTGACCGTTGACCCCTCTTTGTCGGCATTGACCTGCACGGCGAAATCCTGCCCCTGCAATGTCACAACCCAGCGCTTGCCTACTTTGCGTTCGTGATTGTCCATCCGGCCCGACACACGGGTGCGCCGAATTTCGGCGACGCGGTGCATGGCCGCGCAGGACGCAGCAATCCGGCGCAGATCAGCTTCGGGCAACGTGACGCCCTCGAACCCGTCTGGGTATTCTTCAGCGATAAAGGCCGTTGTCATGTCACCGCTGATAAATTTTGGGTGATCCATCACTGCCGACAGGAACGGCAGGTTGTGACCGATGCCTTCCACTTCGAAACTGTCCAGCGCCACGCGCATCGCCTCGATTGCTTTTTCGCGGGTCGGCGCCCAAGTGCAGAGCTTGGCGATCATCGGGTCGTAATACATGCTGATCTCGCCGCCCTCGTAGACGCCGGTATCGTTGCGCACGGCGGTTTCACCATCGGGTGCTTCACCCTGCCATTTGCCGTTGACCAGCAACGGACCAGCCGAAGTTTCCTGCGGCGGGCGATACCGGGTCAGCCGACCGATCGACGGCAGGAAGTTGCGATACGGGTCTTCCGCATACAGACGGTTTTCAATCGCCCAGCCGGTCAGGGTCACGTCATCCTGCGTTATCGATAGCTTTTCACCCGCTGCGACACGGATCATCTGCTCGACCAGATCGACGCCGGTGATCAATTCCGTAACAGGATGTTCCACTTGCAGGCGCGTATTCATTTCGAGGAAGTAGAAGTTCTTGTTTCCGTCCACGATGAACTCGACCGTACCTGCACTTGCGTAGTTCACGGCCTTGGCCAGAGCGACAGCCTGTTCACCCATCGCCTTGCGGGTTTCAGGATCAAGGAAGGGTGACGGTGCCTCTTCCACCACTTTCTGGTTCCGGCGCTGGATCGAGCATTCACGCTCGCCCAGGTAGATGCCATTTCCGTGACTGTCGCACAGAACCTGAATTTCGATATGGCGCGGTTGGGTTACGAATTTTTCGATGAAGATCCGGTCATCTCCGAACGAGTTTGCGGCTTCGTTCTTGGACGACTGAAAGCCTTCGCGCGCCTCTTCATCGCTCCACGCGATGCGCATACCCTTGCCACCACCACCGGCGCTGGCCTTGATCATGACCGGATAACCGATGTCGTTCGAGATCTTGACCGCCTCGTCCGCGTCCTCGATCAGCCCCATGTAACCCGGAACGGTCGAAACTCCGGCCTCCTGTGCGATCTTCTTCGAAGTAATCTTGTCGCCCATGCTTTCGATTGCACCGACAGGGGGCCCAACAAAGGCAACACCTTCGGCCTCGAGCGCTTCGGCGAACTTCGAGTTCTCCGACAGGAAGCCATAGCCGGGATGAACCGCCTGCGCACCGCTTTGACGGATGGCATCCATGACCTTGTCGATCACAATGTAGGACTGGTTCGCCGGGGGCGGACCGATATGCACGGCTTGGTCGGCCATCGACACATGCAGCGCGTTCTTGTCCGCGTCCGAATAAATGGCAACGGTGCCGATACCCATCTTGCGGGCGGTCTTGATGACCCGGCAGGCGATCTCGCCCCGGTTGGCGATCAGGATCTTATTGAACATGAAACGTCCTTTGGCTTGGTGTTCCGGAAACGCAAAACGCCGCCGCAGGGTACGATCCCCACGACGGCGTGATGCGCAATGATGGCTGAGGCGCCAGGCGCCCCGAAGGATATGCGTTAGTTACAGTTGTTCTGTGTCTTGCAGTACAGCACGTTGCCCGCTGCGCCGACGGCCGCGCCAAACAGCGGGTCGGCATTGAGGACCGCGGCCCCCACAGCCCCGGCACCACCGCCGAGGAGTGCCTGTTCGCCCGTGGTGTCACCGCACGCGGCCAGACCCGCACAGGTCGCCGCAACAAGGATGAGTTTCGAGAATCGCATTGTGTCTGCCCTTTTAGGTTTCTTGGTTCGTTTGGGATCAGATGCGCGAAATGGGGCCTGTTATTCAATATCAATGCAATTGCAGGCAGGTTTTGTGCAGGTTTTCGCTTCTCTTTGGCCGTGGAAGCCAAAAAGAAAAACGCGGACAGGTCTATGTGGGGAACACAAGCCTGCCCGCGCAAGGAAGGGGTACGGAATAGTAGGTGCATGTGCGGCGCAGGCAAAGTAGAGCCGCACGGCCCATTCAGTTTGCACGGCACAATCTGTTGAGCAAACACAGTATTGTTTCCCTGGGACAACTCGGCTGGTTTCTGCCCAAGCCACAACATGGCGCGCAACATCGTGCCGACAGCATTCAAGTGAATTACCAGCACGAAAGCCCCGTTCACCGTCACAGTTTCGTTACAAAATGGGTCGCTTCCGATGCTTTCTGCGGTTGCAGCATCACGAATCGCCGCCACTCCACCGGCGAAGGAATTACGGCGCAACAGCGCGTTAGATGACAGGTTCAAGACGCTGTGATTCAAGAAGTCGAAAAAGGCACATTTTATTGAGAAATCAGATGGTTCTATTCTCTTTCTCGTGATTTCCAAAGATTTCTGCTGCGTGAAACGGTCCTTGGGCACACTCGCACTCAAAGGAACACCCACATGACTATGACTAGAAAAAAGGCACTCCTGCTCGCTGCCTCTGCGCTCAGTGTGACCGGCACGTTTGCTGCTGCCCAGGACGCCCAGACCCAGGCCGAACTCGACGCTTTGCGCGCCCGGGTCGAGGCGCTGGAAGCCGACAAAAGCGGCCCCGCCAACGGAGATTTCCGCATCGGCAACACCGTTTTGGACGTTTACGGATACGTGAAGGCCGATTTCTTCTATGACTTCGACTACGATCAGGGGGATACGGCGTTCGTGAATGTTATCGGTGAACCCTCGGCCGCAACCGACGGCACCTTCGGGGCAACCGTTCGCCAATCTCGGATCGGATTGCGTACCACCACCCCAAGCGGGATCGGTGACATTGGCGGACAGCTTGAGCTTGACCTGTTCGGTTCCGGCGGCACGGCTGAATTGCGCATTCGCCATGCCAACATCACCATCGGCGATCAGTTCCTGATTGGTCAGTACTGGACCAACTTCCAACCATTGGACACCTACCCGACCACTGTCGAATTCAACGGCCCCGTGGGTATCGCATTCGCTCGTGTCCCACAGCTGAGATACACCGGACAGCTTGGCAGCAATGCACAGTTTGCGGTCTCGATCGAAGAGAACGTCAGCGGGTCGAATTCCGATGATCCCGTCCTGACGGCCTCGGCGGAATATAACGACGGTACGTACATTGCCCGTGGTGCCGTTTTGTACGGTAAAGCCAATTCCGGCAATGTCGAAGTGGATCAAACCGGCTTTACGCTTTCCGGCGGCATTCGCCCCTGGCAAGGCGGGTTGTTCCAAGTCAACTACGTCACAGGTGAGGCACTTGGCCCGTACCTGATCGGTCTCGGCGATGCCATTGTCGGTGGGCAGGCCAACGATGTGGATGGCTACACCGTGGAATTCAGGCAGGATATCGGTGCAAAGTGGAATGTCGGCATTGCCTACGGGCGCGAAGATTATGATCTGCCGACCTCGACCGGCACGCTGTCCTTCACCGAGCTGGAAACGATCCATGTCAACGCGTTCTACAAGGCGACAGACAGTCTGACGCTCAGCGCCGAATACATCTATGGCGAGCGGAACGACGCGCCCACCGGCAGAACCTTTGATGGTAGCCGCGTTCAGCTTGCGGCCCAGTTGAACTTCTGAGACCACACATAAATCCTGCCCGGTTTCGGGCAGGATTTTCCCGAAACCGGCCATGATTGGTTTATGTGCGGCTGCGAATGTCACAATCAGTCCATCCCGTCGATGATGTCCGGGAAGGATATGCGCGCAGCGTTTACATCGATGACAAGCAAAGCATCATAGCTGGCCGGATCAAAGGGGTCTTCTGCCGGAATGACTTCGCGCCCGAACAGCCAGCTCAGACGCCCCGCATCCAGATTACCCCGTTCGAACGGCTGGTCGCCGAAATGGGCCCAAAGGGCCTCCATGAAAGCGATGTCAGCGCGCCTGTCCGCAGGTTTACGATCCCGAAACCGCTCGCGCTGCGTTAACGGTGTAACGCCCTTTGGGTTGGCGCGACGGATGGTGAACTGAAAGTCGGTGCCTGAAAGGCGACCGGGAAAACCACGATGCTTCAGCATGAATGGCCCCCCTGTGTCATACTTGCAGACAAAAGCAATTCGAGCCCGAAAAAGGATGGGGTCATGATGCGCACCTCCAAAGCCGCACAGTTGGTCTGAGACGCTTTGCACTCATGGATTCCTGCGGTCATGGTCAAAGCCCCTCCCAGATACACTGGGACTGCTCCAGCCGGTAGGCCTCAAAAAACTGGGTCGCATCAGGGGCGGCATCACCAAACTCTACCGGGCGATCGGACAAAGAGATCACGACCCGCGCCGGATGCAATTCATGCTGCGCGACATATGGAACGGCCAGAATCTGGCACAGGTGCTCCATATCCTTCGACGCCACATCATATCCGATCCGTCCCACTGACGCGCCTATTCTGGGCGCGATAAAGCGAAAGCGCAGCCAAAGCTCGCCGGGATTGTTGTCCAGCAGGACATCGCTCAGTTGCACTGGCTGGCCCGACGGAACCGGCAGCAAAGTATCGGAGTCTGCAAAAGCAGGATGGCTGAAGGCGAGAGCAACCAGACAAATGGCGCGACCCCGGACCCACCAGCGGCGAGCTCCTCCTTCCGGGGTCGCGCGCGCAGTACGATTGGTCTGCGCGGTTCTATGTCTGACGGGTCGGATCATTCAACTATTTGCCGGTTTTTGTCAATTCCGCCTCAATTTGAGGGGGTTTCAGCCTCGGAACCGCTGTGACGGTCAAAGATTGAGCGGGGCGGGCCATCCCGCCCCTAGATGGATCACAGCGGGATATTGTCGTGCTTTTTCCACGGGTTCTTCAGCTGTTTGCCGCGCAAGCTGGCAAATGCCCGGGATACACGACGGCGGGTCGAATGCGGCATGATCACCTCATCGATGAAGCCGCGCTCGGCTGCCACGAAGGGATTTGCAAATCGGTCTTCGTAATCCTTGGTATGCGATGCGATCTTGTCGGCATCCCCCAGATCGGCGCGATGAATGATCTCGGTCGCCCCTTTGGCCCCCATGACCGCAATTTCGGCTGTGGGCCAGGCATAGTTGAAATCACCGCGCAAATGCTTGGAGGCCATAACGTCGTAAGCACCGCCATAAGCCTTTCGGGTAATCACCGTCACCTTCGGCACGGTTGCCTCACCATAGGCAAAGAGCAACTTGGCCCCATGCTTGATGACACCACCATATTCCTGGCTTGTTCCCGGCAGGAAGCCAGGAACGTCGACCAATGTCAGGATCGGGATTTCGAAGCAGTCACAGAAGCGCACAAAGCGTGCAGCCTTGCGCGACGAGTCGATATCCAGACACCCGGCCAACACCATCGGCTGGTTTGCGACGACGCCTACGGTCTGACCTTCCAGCCGGATGAACCCGGTAATGATGTTCTTGGCAAAATCTTCCTGAATTTCATAGAAATCGCCCTCGTCCGCCACTTTGGCGATGAGTTCCTTCATGTCGTAGGGCGTGTTCGGATTCTCTGGCACAAGAGTGTCCAGCGAAGCCTCGATCCGGCCGGGTTCGTCAAAGAACGGGCGCACGGGCGGCTTTTCGCGGTTGTTGAGGGGCAGGAAGTCCACCAGGCGCCGCACCTCGGCCAAAGCTTCGACGTCGTTTTCGAACGCGCCATCAGCGACTGAGGATTTCTTGGTATGGGTCGAGGCCCCCCCCAGTTCCTCGGCAGTCACCACTTCGTTGGTTACGGTCTTCACCACATCCGGGCCGGTCACGAACATGTAAGAGGTGTCTTTGACCATGAAGATAAAGTCGGTCATCGCCGGGCTGTACACCGCACCACCCGCGCAGGGCCCCATGATTACGCTGATCTGCGGCACCACACCCGATGCCATGATGTTGCGCTGGAACACTTCGGCATAACCCGCCAGCGAAGCCACACCTTCCTGGATGCGCGCGCCGCCCGAATCGTTGATTCCGATCACCGGGGCACCGTTCTGGACCGCCATGTCCATAATCTTGCAGATCTTCTGAGCATGGGTTTCCGACAGCGATCCGCCAAAGACGGTAAAATCCTGGCTGAACACATAAACCATGCGCCCGTTGATCGTGCCCCAACCGGTGACAACACCGTCACCCGCAGGCTTTTGTTTTTCCATCCCGAAATCGGTGCAGCGGTGGCTGACAAACATGTCAAACTCTTCAAAGCTGCCCTCGTCCAACAGCAGTTCGATCCGTTCACGCGCGGTCAGTTTGCCGCGTGCGTGCTGGGCATCGATCCGTTTCTGCCCACCGCCCAGACGCGCGTTATCGCGGCGGCCTTCCAGTTCGGAAAGAATGTCTTTCATGACGACTATCCCCTTATAAATTTGACGGGACCCTACCTGTTTGGGCCGCTCATCCAAAGCTATTTTCGGCAAATTTGCAAAATTTCAGCAACAGTAATTTGGATAATTGCAAAACTGCGAATTCTCGCAGGCAATTTTGCGAATGGCTGGCATTCCGTAAATCCACGGCTATACATGTGAACCATGCAGTTCAGCTCTGACGCGGTCCACCGCACACCACCCACATTGGCGACGCTTGTTTTACTCTCGGGCCTGTCCGCCCTGAGCATGAACCTGTTTCTGCCCAGCCTGCCAAACATGGCCGAGTATTTCGAAACCGATTACAAGGTCATGCAGCTGTCGATTGCGCTTTATCTGCTGATCAATGCCATTCTGCAAATTCTTATAGGTCCAATTGCGGATCAGGCAGGACGCAGACCAGTTTTACTGTGGGGCCTTGGCCTGTTCCTGATGGCGACCCTTGGGTGCATCTTCGCCCCCAATGCCACGGTTTTTCTGGCGTTCAGGATGTGTCAGGCGGTAGTGGTCGTCGGTATGGTTCTCAGCCGCGCAGCGGTGCGGGATATGTACGATCAGGACCAAGCTGCCTCAATGATCGGTTATGTAACGATGGGCATGGCCGTGGTTCCGATGATTGGCCCTGCCATCGGCGGCTTACTGGAAGTGAGCTTTGGTTGGAAAGCGAATTTCTGGCTGCCCTTTGCCGTAGGTCTGCTGACTATGGCACTGACCTATTCGGACTTTGGGGAAACATCGGCAAAAAGTGGCAAAACGCTTGTCCAGCAATTCAAGGAATACCCCGAACTTCTGACCTCGCCACGGTTCTGGGGATATTCACTGGCTTGTGCCTTCTCATCGGGTTCGTTTTTCGCCTATCTCGGCGGCGCACCTTTCATCGGCACCGAATTGTTCGGGTTGAGCGCGGCACAGGTTGGCATTTATTTTGGCGCACCTGCGGTTGGGTATTTTGTTGGCAATTTCATGAGCGGGCGTTTTTCAGTGCGGTTCGGTGTGAACCGCATGGTGCTATGGGGAAGCCTGCTCAATGCGTTTGGCGTCGCTGTGTCGGCATTGCTGTTTCTGGCCGACCGTGGAACCGCACTCAGTTTCTTTGGGTTCATGACATTTGTGGGCGTCGGCAATGGCATGGTCATCCCCAACGCAACCTCGGGCGCGCTATCAGTGCGCCCTCGACTGGCTGCAACCGCCTCGGGCCTGAGTGGCGCCATTATGTTAGGTGGCGGCGCCGGGCTGAGCGCGCTGGCAGGTGCCCTGCTGACACGTGAAACCGGCGCGATGCCGCTGCTTTGGCTGATGCTGGCAACAGGCGTTCTGGCAATCGTCGCAATTTCAACTGTCGTACGAAGAGAACGGCAATTGGGGCTGTAATCGCTTGCCCCAATGACTTTGCAAAGTTAACCTCGGAAATTGGAAAACTTGCAAAGGCACCCAATGGCCACCCAAAAGCTCTATGCCGGCGCGAAACTGCGCGAAATGCGAACGCGCCTGACCCTGACGCAGCGTGAATTTGCCGCCAAACTGGGCGTTTCACTGCCCTATCTGAACCAGATGGAAAACAACAACCGGCCGATCTCGACCACGGTTGTGCTGGCTCTGGCGCAGGAGTTCGGAATGGATGTTACCGAACTCAGCACCGGCGACAGCGAACGTCTTGTTTCAGACATGCGCGAGGCGCTGGCCGATCCAGTTTTTGCCGACATACAGCCCCCTCTGGCCGATCTGCGCCTGACCGCATCCAACGCCCCCGCCCTGGCGCGCGCGTTTATCGAATTGCACAAAACCTACCGGCAGACACATGAACGCCTTGCCTCGCTGGACGAGGCTTTGGGGCGCGAAGATGCGCGTATTCAGGCCAGCCCTTGGGAAGAAGTGCGCGATTTCTTCCATTATTGCGACAACTACATCGACGCCGTGGACAGGGCAGCGGAACTGTTTGCCAACCGCGCCGACGGCCCCGGCGGTATCCGGCAAGCCGCCCTGAGCAGCCTTTCAGAACGCGGAATTCAGGTGGTTTTTTCAGATATGGGCCCCTTGCGCGCTTATGATGTCGACAGCAAAATTTTGCGCCTGTCCTCCCGTGCAGCGCCGCAGACGCAGGTGTTCCAGCTTCTGTTACAGGTCGCGCTGATCAGTCAGGACCAGTTGCTGGAGGCGACGCTGGATTTCGCCAAGTTCCAAAGTGACGAAGCCCGCGCCATCGCCAAGATCGGTCTTGCCAACTATTTCGCTGGTGCCTCTCTGATGCCTTATACCGCGTTTTTGACTGCTGCTCAGGAAGAGCGTCACGATCTGGAGCTGCTCAGCAACCGGTTCGGGGCGTCGGTCGAGCAGGTTGCACATCGGCTGTCGACACTACAGCGTCCCGGCGCCAAGGGCATCCCGTTCTTCTTCGTCCGGGTTGATCAGGCGGGGACGATCACCAAGCGACACTCGGCCACACGCCTTCAATTTGCACGCTTTGGTGGGGCTTGCCCGCTTTGGAACGTGCATCGGGCCTTTGAAACGCCCGGGCATTTCCTGCGGCAGCTGGCGGAAACACCAGATGGCGTTCGCTATATCTCGCTGGCACGGGATGTTTCAAAATCGGGCGGCTCTTTCGGTGCGCCCGTCAGACGGTACGCCATTGCGTTGGGGTGCGAGGTCCGCCATGCCCCGGCGCTTGTTTATGCTGATAACCTCGACATCAACAATGCCAGCGCTTACGAGCCCATTGGAATTTCCTGCCGCATCTGCGAGCGGCAAACCTGTCACCAGCGTTCGGTTCCGCCGCTGGAACGCCGTCTGAGCATCGACACCCATATTCGCGGCACCCTGCCCTATGAAGTGACCTGATCTTAGTCTGGCGACTAAGCCCTATCAGCGTCACGTCTCTGGGCACGACGGGGGCATAGCCCCCGCCAATGAATTTAAGTCTTGGACAGGATCGCCCAGATCTCATCCTTCAGCGCCGCGCGTTTTTTGCGCAGGTCAACCTCGGCCAGTTCCTCCATGGGTTCGACATTGGTCTCGGCGCGGTGCACTTCGCGGTTGACCTCATGATATTCATCGGCCAGCCGGGCGAAATGCGCATCCGACTGCTTGAGCTGGCTCATCAGTTCAACTTTGTCCGGAAACTCTTCGGCCAGTTCATGCGGGGTGTGAGACATCTCTGTTCGCTCCTTCATATGTCGTTGCAAACCAGTGATAGAAGCGTGACCGGGCTTTCGCTTTGACCGGGATCAACTACCCGCAACAATCCCGCGAATTTCAATAAAGCGCCACGCGCATCCTGCCGTGCAGAGGGCAAGTTGTGCTGAAACGTGGCTCAACCTTATCTGGACAAGAACGCTGAACCTTTTCCTAACATGCCCCCGGCAAGCGCTGAATAGCGTATTCAACCGGGAGCAGTTAAGTATCATTATCGCTGCGCGGTTGCCCAGCCGGGGTGGATCCACGGGCGATCATTGGCCTTGGGTAACGGGTCTTTGCCCAGCAGAGAATCCGATACTTTCTCGCCCACCATGATCGAGGGCGCGTTGAGATTGCCGTTGGTGATCTGCGGGAAAATCGAACTGTCCGCGACGCGCAGCCCGTCCACGCCGATGACGCGACCCTCGGGATCGACCACCGCACCTTTGTCATCCGCACGCCCCATCCGGCAGGTGCCACAGGGGTGATAGGCGCTTTCAGCATGTTCCGCGATAAAGGCGTTCAGCTCTTCATCGGTTTGCACAGCGGCACCCGGCTGAATTTCCTTGCCCGCATAGGGTTTGAAAGCGTTTTGTCCAAAGATTTCGCGGGTCAGCCGGATACAGGTGCGGAAGTCTTCCCAATCCTCTTCATGGCTCATGTAGTTGAACTTGATCACCGGCGCGTCTGCGGCTTGCGCAGATCGCAATGTGACCGCCCCGCGTGACGGGGACCGCATCGGGCCGACATGCGCCTGGAACCCGTGCCCCTCTGCCGCCGCCTGTCCGTCATAGCGAACTGCGATCGGCAGGAAGTGGTACTGAATGTCAGGATACTCCACACCCGGCTTAGACCGGATGAATGCCGCGCTTTCAAACTGGTTCGATGCGCCCAAACCTGTCTTGGTAAACAGCCATTGCGCCCCGATCAGACCCTTGCTGAACAGGTTCCAGTGCTTGTAGAGCGTAATCGGCTGTAGCGAAGCCTGTTGAATATACAGCTCCAGATGATCCTGAAGGTTCGCACCCACCCCCGGACGATCCGCAACGACGTTGATCCCATGTTCCGCCAGATGTGCGCCCGGGCCGATACCAGACAGCATAAGCAGTTTGGGCGAGTTGATCGAGGACGCAGCCAGAACGACCTCGCGCCGGGCCTTGATGATCTCTTTCTTGCCGCCGCGGATCAATTCCACACCAGTGGCGCGACCGCTTTCCATAACAACCCGAGACGCAAGACCCCGCACGATATCACAATTGTCGCGTTTGAGCGCGGGCTTCAGATAGGCATTTGCCGCCGACCAGCGCCGCCCTTTCCAGACGGTCTGCTCCATCGGGCCAAAGCCTTCCTGCTTTTCTCCGTTATAGTCGCCGGTGACCTCGTATCCCGCCTGCTGGCCTGCATCGACAAAGGCCTGAAACAGTGGGTTTGCGCGGGGACCGCGCGACACGTGCAATGGGCCGTCAGTGCCGCGCCAGGCCGGATCGCCCCCATGGCCGCCGTCATGCCATGTCTCCATGCGTTTGTAATAGGGCAGCACATCCGCATAGGACCAACCGTCAGCCCCCATCTCGGCCCAGGTGTCGAAATCGCGTGCGTGACCGCGCACATAGACCATGCCGTTGATCGACGACGACCCGCCGATCACCTTGCCGCGCGGGCAGGCCAGACGGCGGTTGTTCAGATGCGGTTCGGGCTCGGACTGATATCCCCAGTCATAGCGCGACATGTTCATCGGATAGCTGAGCGCGGCAGGCATCTGGATAAACGGCCCCATGTCGGTGCCACCGTGCTCGATCACAAGGACCGAGGCCCCACCTTCGCTCAGACGATATGCCATTGCGCAGCCTGCGGACCCTGCGCCAACGATGACAAAATCTGCTTCCATATTCACAACTCCTCGCCCGCCGGGTATGACGCCTCCGGCGGGAGTATTTTTAAAAAGATGAAGAGGTTACTCGCCGCGTGGGAACCGGGCGTTTTCCTCGACGATGTTCAGATCCATATGATTGCGCATGTAGCGTTCGGACGCCTTTTGCAGCGGCTGATAATCCCATGGGTAATATCCGCCTTGCCGCAGTGCCTCGTACACGACCCAGCGTCGCGCCTGACTGGCACGGACATCCGCGTCGAAGCGCTCCAAATCCCAGCGGGTCTCGGACTTTGCGCGCAGGGTTTGCAGCGTGCCCGCATGTTCGGGGCTGTCTGCCAGATTGGTCAGTTCATGCGGGTCTGCCTCGAGATCAAACAATTGATCCGGGTCCAGCGCGCATCGATTGTATTTCCACTTGCCATAGCGCAGCGACACCAGCGGCGCATACGATGCCTCGGCCGCGTATTCCATGGCCACAGGTGCGGTTCGTTCCCCGCCTTGCGCCAGCGGCACCAGGTTTTCACCGTCCGTCCATGGGGCGATCTCGGCCATGTCAACACCTGCCAGAGCCCCGAGTGTGGGTGTGACATCGATGGTGGAAACTGGCGTATCGATCCGCCCGGCAGGCAAGTCCGGGGATGAAATCATCAAAGGAACGCGCGCCGAGCCTTCGTAGAAGTTCATTTTGAACCAAAGGCCACGTTCGCCCAGCATGTCACCGTGATCCGAGACGAACAGGATGATCGCCTCTTGCCGTGTCGTTTCGAGCACTTCGAGGATTTCACCGATCTTGTCGTCCAGATAGGAAATATTGGCGAAATAGGCGCGGCGCGACTTTCGGATATCTTCTTGGGTGATGTCGAAGCTACGCCAGTCGTTGGCATCGAAGATCCGCTTGGCGTGAGGATCCTGGTTGTCATAGCCGATATCAGCGATTTCGGGCAGCAGATGCGCGCAATCCTCGTAAAGGTCCCAGTATTTGCGACGGGCGACATAGGGATCATGCGGATGGGTGAAGCTGACCGTCACGCACCATGGGCGGTCATCCTTGCCGCGCGCAAGGTCATACAGTTTGGCCTTGGCGTTATAGGCGACCTCGTCATCATACTCCATCTGGTTGGAAATCTCGGCAACACCCGCGCCGGTCACCGATCCCATGTTGTGATACCACCAGTCGATCCGCTCGCCCGGTTTGCGGTAATCCGGTGTCCAGCCAAAATCGGCCGGGTAGATATCAGTTGTCAGGCGATCCTCAAACCCGTGCATCTGGTCCGGGCCGACAAAGTGCATTTTGCCTGACAGACAGGTGTAATAGCCGGCCCTGCGCAAATGGTGTGCGTAAGTTGGGATATCGCTGCGGAACTCAGCCGCGTTGTCGTAGACGCCGGTGCGTGAGGGTAATTGACCGGACATGAAGCTGGCCCGCCCCGGCGCGCAAAGCGGCGACGCAGTATAAGCGTTGGCAAAGCGGGTCGACCGTTCGGCCAGTTTCTTCAGGTTCGGAGCATGAAGCCAGTCAGCGGGACCGTCGGGAAAGAGGGTTCCGTTCAGCTGATCCACCATCAGGATCAGAATGTTTGGTTTTGTCATTTTTCAGCCTCGAGCAGAGTATCGAGCACGCGCATAGCGTGGTTCACGGCCAGTTGCGGTTCTTCCGGGGCGCTGAGTGCTGCGCGAATATAGAGCCCGTCAATCAGGGCAATCATATTCTCGGCAGCCTCAACCGGATCCAGCATCCTTGGACGCAGGGCATGAACCAGATTCGATCTGATGCGCGCCTGATAGATCTGCCACAATCGCAGCGCGTCACTGTTGGTCTGCGCCAACACATAAAACGTCATCCAGGCGGCAGTCACGTCAGGTGTGAAACACGAAGGGGCAAAACAGGCGTGGATAATCGCCTCTGCCCGATTGCCCGGTTTGGCCGCTTTCAACTGGGCCCTGGCTTCGTCGCTGAAGTCGGCGAGGATCTGACGCATTGCGGCCAGAAATATCTGATCCTTTCCGCCAAAATAATGGTGTGCCAATGCGCTGGACATGCCCGCGCGTTTGGCAATCTGGCTTACGGTTACATCCAGGGATTTCTTGACACCCAGTTCAGCAATCGTCGCTCGAACAATCGCGTCCTTGCGGATCGGCTCCATTCCAACTTTTGGCATCGCTTTCCCCATACAGGTGTCATGCGACCAAGCTAGGATGTTTTTATTGACTCGTCAATCAATGTAAACACTGAGATGTCTTGTTACAGCTTCGGCGCAATACTGGGAGGCGTCAAGTCCCGCCGGTTCAACATGAACTCGCGCCATGAGATGAAGCTTACAGCGCCCAGTATCAGGGTTCCGCCAGCCACAACCCAAAGGTCGACGCTTTCGTGGAAGATTGCTGCACCCACAAGCGTGGCCCAGATCAACTGCAGGAAAGTGACGGGTTGTGTGACGGCCACAGGCGCGGCCTGCAACGCCAATGTCATGAAGTAATGACCTGCGGTCGCAAAGCTGGCCACCAGAAACAGAACCCCGAGTTCTTGCATACTGGGCCGGGTCCAGACGGCAACCGCAAAGGGGATCAAGGCTATGGTTACCCAGATGGACAGATGCGCCACAACAACCGAAGGTGGAACGTCGCGGACAAGAAGCTTGGCCAGCAAATAGGACCCGCTTAGCATCAGGGCCGTTCCGAGCATGGCAAGGTGACCTTGTGAGACTTCGCGAAACCCGGGGCGCAGGATGACCAGCACGCCCACCAAAGCGACCAGAATCGCGGCCACCCTGCGAAAAGCCAACTTCTCACCCAGAAACAGGGCTGCACCCAAGGTGACATAAACCGGCGTCATGTAGTTCATCGCAGTGACTTCGGCCAAGGGAATTTGTGTCATGGCGAAGAACCAAAGCATGACAGCAATCGCGTGTACTACACCGCGCAAACCGAACAGCGTCAGCAGGCGGGGTGTCAGCCGGGTCGCCATGATCGACCGCAAGGCCGGTAACAGAAACACCAATCCCAGCGCATAACGCAGGAATGCGGCCTGGACCGGATTCATCGTCGTGCCCAGAGATTTGACCAATGCGGTCATCACAACAAAGGACAGCCCGGCGGCAAACATCCAGAACATAGCGGCAAGCGGGCGCGACGAAACGGCAAGCGATGTCATGGCTTAGGTTGAACACCGAAACCCTGCCGGGAACAACCCTTCACATGACAACAAGTTTCAGTGCGATACCCAGCATTACGACACCGATCACTGCATCCAGCACCTGCCAGGCGCGCGGGCGCGCAAACACCGGAGACAGAACACCTGCGCCGTATCCAAGTGAAAAGAAGAAGGCAAAGCTGGACGTGACCGCCCCGATGGCAAATCCGACCCGGTCATCATACTGTGCCGAGATGGAACCGATCAGAACCACTGTATCCAGATAGACATGCGGGTTCAGCCAGGTGAAGGCGAGAACGGTAAGCATTGCGGTTTTAAGGCTGGTTCGCGGGCCGTTGCCCGTTTCCATTACCGCGCCACCCCGCAGGGCAGACCCGAAACTGCGCAGCCCATACCACGTCAGAAAAGCGGTCCCGCCAAATCGCAGTACAGGTTCAAACCAGGGGGCTGAATGCGCCAGAGTCCCGAACCCTGTGACGCCTGCAACAATCAAAACCGCGTCAGACATTGAGCAGGTCAGGCACAGAAGAAACACATGTTCACGCCGCAACCCCTGTCGGAGAATAAAGGCGTTCTGTGCCCCGATGGCGAGGATCAGACTGAAACCCAGCGCGAAACCGGCGATCATGGACGTGGGCATGGGACCTCCTGCTATTGCAAGACATTGACTAAGATCGTCGGTGCGATCTATCAAATTAAAGATGTTATCCCGAGTTAAGCCTGACTAATGTTGCTGGATCCTCTTCACCTGTTCGCTTTGTCTGCCATTCTGCGTCATGGCAGCTTTGATGCGGCTGCGGCAGAGCTGGCGGTGACGCCCTCGGCGATATCCCAGCGGATCAGGGCGCTTGAGGATCGGATTGGAGCCACCCTGATACATCGGAGCACCCCTTGCACCGGAACGCCCGCCGGGCTGCGCATCGCCCGTTACGCGGAAGATGTCGGACTGCTTGAGGCACAGCTGGTTCGAGAGCTTACGCTGGAGCAGGAATCAAGGTCCGCCCGCGTCCGCATTGCCGTACCGGCAGACAGTCTGGCCACCTGGTTTGTTGATGCGATGGCGCAGGTGCCTGACATGCTGTTCGATCTGGTGATCGACGATCAGGATCACTCCGCAGACTGGCTGCGGCGGGGCGAGGTAAGCGCCGCCGTCACCGTTGGCGGCCAGACAGTGACCGGGTGCGACGCGATCCCATTGGGCGTGTTGCGGTACCTGCCAACGGCCAGCCCGGAATTCATCAACACCTGGTTTCGGGACAAAGTGACCGAGGCAGAACTGGGCAAGGCACCCTGCCTGGTTTTCAACCAAAAGGACGGGCTGCAAAGGGCATGGATTGTTCAGCACACTGGCAAACGCCTTTCCCCCCCGTCTCATTTCCTGCCTTCTTCACACGGATTTGTGGACGCGGCGATTGCCGGGCTTGGGTGGGGCATGAACCCCGCGGCTCTGGTGC